>JAFQHD010000139.1 GCA_017398145.1 Clostridia bacterium | reverse complement strand
TCGCAAAAAGCAAGCAACTGCAAGGAAAACTCGATGTTTTCCTTGCAGTTATTTCTTTTATTTTATTTTGTTTATTTCAATTTTTATTTTTAAATATTATTAGTCGCTTGCCCTAGACCGAGTTTGTCAGCACTCTGAATGGACAGCATTTGCTGTCCATTTTGCTTTTTTATACAAAGAATTTTTTCTCAAGTCTTCGTTTTATATATTTGTTATTATCTATAAATAATAAAACACTACCGATTATAACACACGAGATAAAAGGATACAGCGACCATCCGACAGCAATGCTATCAAAGAAATTATACTTAATGAGTATATCACATATAACGGATAATAAACCCAAATATAAAAATCCTATTGAAATCACCGTTAATGCTCTCTTATTCAATACCTTAATAAGAAAGGATAACGAAAGTGTTGCTATGGCGGTAGAGCAAAGCAACGGCAGAGCGAACGGTATAAACCATTTAACAGCGCACTGTTCCTCGATATAGACCAATAAAAGCAATATTGCCATATAATCAAATATCTGCTCGAGCAGTACGGATTCCTTGTGTACAGTAAGCGCCGATGCAATAACCGTATACACGGCGAACAGGGAAGCGATAACATAACCCGACCACGTAAAAGTACCGTCATAAGTTATATCCGCTACCGTGCAGACCGCAATAGGTAACATAAATATAACGGCTATTATACCAAGTATCATTTTTGGTCCTATCTTTTGCTTGGGCATCGGGTCATACTCGGGATAGGGAGGTGCAGATGCAAAATCATATGGCTGATTGGGGTTTATTACTTCGGTCGAGCATAATGGGCACTTTTTTATATATTCAGCGAGCTCAACGCCGCAGTTTACGCAGTATGACATATTACCTCCTGTTGGATTCTATCTTTACATGAACACCCGATCTCACGAGGGTCGTAAAGAATTCTTTTTCCAGTTTAGCTTCCTTGATCTTTCTAACGAAGCTTATATACAGCTTTCCTTTGTATGATATTATACTGCAACCCGAGGGCTGTGTTGCCTGTGGGCTGAGTATAAAGTCAAATCTGTCGATATATGCGTCCATTACATCGGGAAGCTTGACGTTACCGAGATTTGACATACTGATGCTGGATTTGCGTTCGCCTGTAAGATTATAGACCGCCTTCATAACGGCATTTTTGATGAAAAGCGGAACTATCCTTAAAGCAGGGTTTAATTCATCCTTGACGTTTGTTGCCATAAGAGCGCTCATGTTTTTTTCGGTAAGTCTGTAACCGATCTGATGATGGAAGCTTTTTATGATCTCATCGAATTCATAATGTCCGTGCTTTGTTTCTATACTCGGAATTACATAGAGTATAAAGTTACGGAGTGTGGATGAAGGATAAAAATTTCGAAGATTAACAGGGAGAAATATCTTAACAGGCTTTCGTTTATTCTGCTTTATCGCTTCCTTTTCCTGAAGTGCTTGGAATGCATACGCCATGACCGAAGCGAGATATGTGGTCACGCTGACACCGAATGCTTTGCAGATCGTTTTAACTTCATCAACATCAAGAATCCCCGTAATAAGCGGAGTGAAATCCTTGTCAAGGGGTGTACCGCTATGCATAAATGCATCAGTATCCCGTCTGCTTGCCGCTATCTTACCCGAATACTTTAAAAAGCTGTCCTCTAATTCTTCCTTCTTTGCTCTTACCGAAATGTCAAGAACTCCGTCGGTATGAGGTATATCAATACCGTATCGGTTCTCAAGATATGTAGCTATAAGCGTTTTGAGGAATATAAGAGCCCCGTTTCCGTCGGTCAGAGAGTGGAAAAATTCTACTGAGATCCGTTTTTTATAATACAGTATCCTCACAGCGCATTTCTTTATCTCCGCAAACTCCATCTTCATACAGGCGTGAGGTCCCTCGGGCTGTACGGTAGGTGCTTCTTTTGTTTCCTCAATGTAGTACCAGAACATTCCGTTATCGAGCCGAACGCATATCGAAGGAAAGCGTCTTTTTATATCGCAAACCGATCTCTGTAGGATCTCGGGATCCACTTCTTCAATAAGCGTCGCTGACAATCTGAAAACGTTCGTCCACGTTCTCGTACGTGCGGCAGGGAATATCTTTGCCGCATTGTCAAGCTTGAGCCATCTTTGTCTTCTTGTAAATTTCATAAATTCTGTCTCATTATCTCAAATGTAAGTATCGATGCGGCGCTGGCTGCAGAAAGAGCCATTCCGAAGTCTGTCTTGTAATCAAGCCTTACTATCTTATCACAGGCTTCAAGCAGTTCGCTGCTTATACCCCTTTTTTCACCGCCAACGATAAGGAATATGGGGAACTTAAGCTCGGTTTCGTAAACCGATACCGAATTTTTAATATCCGAGCATATAACGTCGTAACTCTTTGCTTTGAAGATCTCAGCGGCGCGGATACCGTCACTCATATACATGGGTATAGTTTCGCTTGCTCCTGCGGATGCACGGCAAACAACACCCGCGGCAGACATCCAGTTACGGGGTGTAAGAATGATACCGTCAACACCTGCCGCATACAGGCTTCTGATCGCATATCCGAAGTTGTATGGGTCCTCGATGCCGTCAAGCATCACGTAAAAACCGTTATCCTTTATTGCATCAGCGGTAAGCTCGGGTATCGTTCTTTGCGTACACTCACACAGGAGTCCTCCGTGAGTGTTTCCTATAGTCATTTCATCGAAGTCGGGTTGCGGTATTGTTTCTATACTATATCCGAGGTCATAGGATCTTGCTTTTATGTAAGAGAGCTCCTTTGCTCGTTTCTTAGCTTTATCATCGGATACAAACACCCTTGTTATCCTTCTATCCGAAATACAGTTATCGCATGAATTAATGATAGCGCGGATAGATACCATTCCTTCGAATATATTACTTTCTATAAATCTTGATTCTTCTTTCTTCATTATCAACCTCTGAGCTTTCGGTACAGATATCCGTCGCGGATTCCACCGTGGGAGATATATACGGTCTTTGCATTAACTGTTTCGATTATCTGCTTGTAAGCGCACATACCCGGGATGATCGTTTCTATTCGTGCGGGTATATATTTTTCAAGCAATTCGGTGATCTTATCGTCCGGATGGGACAAATATTCGAACAGCTTTATAAATGTCTCGCTTGTAAACTCGGGCATGGTGGTGTATCCAAGTTTAGCGGCAAGCTTACCTATTGCCGAGCCCGTTCCTCCTATAAGACATAATCTGTTAGTGTCTTTTATCCATGGATAAGCATTCAGCTCGTCTGCGATCCTTCTTCTTATGGTACAGATCTCATTTTCATTGGGAAATCTTCCGCTTACGTGATCACGGCGAAGTGAAAGGCAACCGAACTTAAAAGAGTTAAGATATAACGGCGTACTGTTTTCAAACTTGAGTATCTCCGTGCTTCCGCCTCCCATATCTACCATTATTCCGTCGGTTATGTTGGGCGAATTTGCCAAAAAGCCCGAAAAGCTGAGAAGCGCCTCGTCCCTACCCGAAATAAGCTCAAGCTCAAGGTCGCAGTCCTTCTTTATTCTTTGCGTGACCTCTGACAGATTGTATATCTTACGTAGACTTTCGGTAGCAAAGCAGTATACGGCAGCATCTGCATTGCGTTTATATTCATTTATGGTATCGGTTAGCTCCTTGATAGCATATTCAGGCAGAATACCGTCGGATATCTTAGCGATAAGTCCAAGCTGTTTGGTATAAAAGCATTTTCTGTCGATAGCATTTCCGTCAACGGAGTAGACCTGACATTTCACGGTATTTGATCCGATATCGATAACTGAATAGAGCATAATTATGATTCCTTATAATATAATACTTTGAGGAGTGATAATATGTTTGGTGCGATGTTTGGCACGCTTTTGAAATTTGTAGGTGTATTTCTTAGGGTCTCGGGCAACAGTAATTTTCCGCCGCCATTGCCTTGTGATGAGGAAAAGGAGTGCTTTGTGCAGGCAAAGAAAGGGGATATGAAGGCAAGGGAAAGGCTGATCGAGCATAACCTCAGACTCGTTGCCCATATAGTCAAGAAATACTATACGGGGACAAAGAACCCCGAGGATCTTATGTCTATCGGAACTATCGGTCTGATAAAGGCAATAGACTCATTTGATGTCTCGAACGGTGCGAGATTTGCTACATATGCCAGCCGATGCGTTCAAAACGAGATACTTATGTATTTCAGGTCACAGAAAAAGCTGGCAAACGAGGTATCGATAAACGAAGCTATAGATATGGATAAGGATGGAAATCCTCTTACATATATAGATATTATCAGCTGTGACGATACCATTGCCGATGATATATACAGCCGTATCAACTGCAAAAAAGCTGTGGATATCATAAGAAATAAGCTGAGCAACAGGGAAAAGGAGATTATAATCCTTCGTTACGGTCTTAACGGCAGACCTGCCAAAACTCAAAGGGAGATCGCCGTTATGCTGGGGATCTCAAGGTCTTATGTTTCACGTATCGAAAAAGCTGCTCTTGAAAAAATCAAGGAATTACTTTAACTCACGGGCTCTTTTAATAAGAGCCTCTTTTTTATTTTCAAGCTCACCGTCTATGACTTCATTGATAAGTATATTGAGGATCTCGCCTATTCTTTTTCCCGGAGCTATACCTATACCAATAATATCATTTCCCGATATATCCATATCCTTAAGTGAAAAGCACTCATTTTCGGAAATAATTTTCTCGGTTATTTCTTCCAAGCACTTGATATGCGACAGTCTTTGCTCGATCTGACAGGGAGCTTGTCCTTTAGCATCTGCGCGGTTTACCTTAAATAAAAGCAGGGTCATATCATAGCCAAGCTTCATCAAAAGTCTTCTGACAGATCTTTCGGTTTCGGGAATAACGCTGTCATGGTGATATACAAGCGCAGTAACCTTGTTTATCGTATCGTTTGAAGCCTTCAGCCTTGACAGGACCGTTCTTGATATCTCGGTACTGTTTTTATAATGACCGAAAAAGTGACCGCCTTTCTCGTCTCGGGAAAAAGTCTCGGGCTTGCCTGTATCATGAAGCAGCATAGTCCATCGAAGTATCGGCTCGGGCTCGACGGATTCAACTGTTGCAAGTGTATGCTCATAAACGTCAAAGCAATGGTGTGGGTTTTGTTGGTCAAATCCTACCATCGGCAGTATCTCGGGAATAAATACCGCTATAACGTCATAATAATCTGCAAGTACCCTTCTGGCATTACGTCCGCACAAAAGCTTTGTGAACTCGGTATATATCCTCTCGGATGAAATATTGTAAAGCAGCTCTTTGCATTGGTGTATAGCATAAGAAGTCTGTTCTTCGATATCAAAGCCAAGAACAGAAGAGAAGCGAAGTGCTCGAAGGATCCTTAACCCGTCTTCTTTGAATCTTTCAGCAGGGTCACCTACAGCTCTGATAAGCTTATTGTTAATATCGCCTATTCCGTTATAGGGGTCCAAGTAGCTTTCGTTTGCATAGTCGTATGCAATGGCGTTCATTGTGAAATCACGGCGGCGAAGATCTTCGTTCAGATCAGTTGTAAATATCACCTCATCGGGATGTCTGTTATCAGTATAGGAAGTTTCTATACGGTGAGTGGTGATTTCGATCACGTTATTATCAATAACTACCGAAACAGTTCCGTGCTTAAGACCTGCATCAAAGGTGGTGAAATCCTTAAACACATCAAGTATTTCATCGGGTGCGGCATTTGTTGTCATATCATAATCATCGGGTACAAGTCCCATGATATGATTACGAATACAACCGCCTACAGGATATACTCTGTAACCTTTATCATGCATTCTTCTGATCGCTTCTACTGCGTAATTCGGCAGATACATCGACATCACCTCTTAACAAGAATATTATAACAGAAAATATATATTAAATCAACTCTTCTTTTTTCATAAATTTGTCCATATTCTATTGACATTTAATTAACAATATTGTATCATAGTGTATATATTTTTATTTATGGAAGGATAATAGCCAAATGTTAATAGGAAATGCCATCGTCGGTCAGTCCGGCGGACCTACCGCTGCCATTAATGCTACCCTTGCGGGTGTTATTAAGGGCGCGTTTGAATCTGAAGCTATTAAAACGGTTTACGGTGCATTGAACGGTGTCGAGGGTATCCTCAAGGGCACTATATGCAACCTGTCCGAAATTATAAAGGGTGAAGAGGATCTTGAGCTTCTTTCTCACACTCCTGCCGCAGCGCTGGGCTCCTGCAGACTTAAGCTCCCCAAGATGGATGAAAAGCCTGAGGTATACGAGCAGATAATCAATTTCTTCAAGGAGCACGATATCCGTTACTTCTTCTATATCGGCGGTAACGATTCTATGGATACCGTAGCCAAGCTTTCGGCTTACTGTGCTCAGCACGACTATGAGATGCGCGTAATGGGTGTTCCAAAGACCATTGATAACGACGTTATGGGTACGGACCATACCCCCGGTTACGGCTCTGCAGCTAAATATATCGCAGCTTCCATGCAGGAGATACTCCGTGATACGGCAGTATATAAGGTCAAGGCTGTTACCATCGTTGAGATAATGGGCCGTGATGCAGGCTGGCTTACATGTGCGGCAGCTCTTCCGAGACTTAATTCTGACGTTGCTCCCGACCTTGTGTATCTTCCCGAGGTTGACTTTGATATGGACAACTTTATGGATGATGTCCGCGCAGCCCTTGAGGTTCATCCCAACGTAGTCGTTGCGGTTTCCGAGGGTGCAAGATTTGCTGACGGCACTTATGTTGGCGCATCAGCTCAGTCGGGTGTTACCGATGCCTTCGGTCACGCATACCTTTCGGGTACGGGCAAGGCTCTCGAGCTTGCAGTTAAGGAAAAGATCGGCTGTAAGGTTCGTTCGGTTGAGCTTAACATTCTCCAGAGATGCGCTTCTCATATAGCATCTAAGACAGACCTTGACGAGTCCGTTATGGTAGGTTCTGCGGCAGTCAAGGCGGCAGTCGAAGGAACAACGGGTAAGATGATGACATATGTCAGAACATCGGATGATCCTTACAAGGTAGAATGCTCAAGCGAGGATATACAGAAGATAGCAAATATGGTTCGTGAGGTACCCCGTGAATTTATCAACGAGCGCGGTAACAACGTAACAGACGAATGTCTTAAGTATATCGCACCTCTTACCTACGGTGAGCCTGCGATCAAATATGTAAACGGTTTACCCGTACATTTCGTAATAAAATAATGCTTCACGATATCGTAGCCAAGGCGAGGAGTATAAGAAGCTTTGATATGTCAAAGCCTGTTGACAGGGAACTGCTTGTTTCTTTTATTGATACACTTCGCCTTATACCCGCAAGTTGTAACTATCAGGCGTTAAAATATCTTATAGTTACAGACAAAGCAGAATGTGATTTTATGAGATCACAGACCCGTTGGGCGGCACTTTTGCCTGATTATAACGGACCTGACAGCGAGCATTCTCCAACGGCATATATGATTATATGCCACGATACAGACGTAACTGAAAATGAGACGATGTATCTCAAGGACGTCGGTATTGCCGCACAGACCCTGAACCTTCTTGCAAGAGAAAAGGGAATAGGCTGCTGTATGATAGGCAGCTTCAATATCGGTGCCGTGTCCGAGTATTTCTCTTTGCCCGAAAGCATAAAGCCCAAGCTTACATTGGCTCTGGGTTATCCCGATGAATTTCCCGTCTGTGAGGATGAAACGGGAAGCGTTGTGTACTACAGGGATGAAAACAATATACATCACGTACCAAGCGCAAAACCAAAGATTTGATAATTAATAATTAACAATATAGGAGATACAACAATGAACAGAGTTTATAACTTTTCTGCAGGTCCTTCCATGCTTCCTATGGAGGTTCTTGAGTCTGCGCAGAAAGATCTGATTTGCTATAAGGACAGCGGTATGTCGGTTATGGAGATGAGCCACCGTTCCAAGGAATATGACGCTATCATCAAGGACGCCGAGGCAAAGCTCCGCGAGCTTATGAATATTCCCGATAACTACAAGGTGCTCTTTGTACAGGGCGGTGCTTCCACCCAGTTCTCCGCAGTTCCCCTTAACCTTATGAACAAGAACAAGAAGGCTGACTACGTTGTAACAGGTCAGTTCTCAAAGAAGGCTTACAAGGAAGCTCAGAAGTACGGTGACGTTAAGCTCGTTGCTTCAAGCGAGGATAAGAATAATACATATATCCCCAAGCTCACCAAGGAAGACTTCAGACCCGACGCAGACTACGTACACATCTGCTTCAACAATACAATTTACGGAACCAAGTGGAACTATATCCCCGATACGGGTGACGTACCTCTGGTAGCCGATATGAGCTCCTGCATCATTTCCGAGCCGGTTGACGTTTCCAAGTTCGGCGTTATCTACGCAGGCGCACAGAAGAATATGGCTCCCGCAGGTCTTACCATCGTTATTATCCGCGAGGATCTTATGGGTAACGCAAGAGAGGATATCCCCGTAATGCTCGACTATAAGACCATTGCTGACGCTGATTCTATGTACAATACTCCTCCTTGCTGGTGTATCTATATCGCTAAGCTCGTTTACGAGTGGATACTTTCCATCGGCGGTCT
>JAFQHD010000138.1 GCA_017398145.1 Clostridia bacterium | reverse complement strand
AGTTAAAAGATTCATCATTATACTGTACACAGAAGGTATAAGTGCCGCTCTTAAGACCCGTGATGGTGATAACACCGTCAACAGCAGCGGATGCCTTAACCGCCATTGAGCCTGCAGCCGCCTTGATCTGTGCTGCGGTGCTGTATTCACCGGGTGCATATCTGATAACATAGAGGTCGTCTATGTTACCGATAGTTACTACGTTACCGCTCTGTACAAATTCGGGAACCTTCTGCTCTACCTCATAGGTATAGATCTCGGTGTAGCCATCGTTGTACTGAACTGCAACGGTAACGGAACCGCTCTGTCTGTACTGGATCATATAGCTGTCTGCATTCTTGATAACGCTCTGAGTAAAGCTTCTTGCACCCTCTGCCTTCTTGATCTCGGATACGCTCTTGTATGTACCGTATGCCGTTCTGATGACCTTAACGCCTTCAAGATTACCGACTGTAAGCTGTAATCCGTTTGCTGCGAATGTAGGCTCGGTCACGTCAACCTGCTGGTAGAGGAAGGTCTGTGTGCCGTCATTGTATCTTACAAGCACGGTGTAGTATCCGCCTGCCTTGAGTGTGTAGGTGTATTCGGATGCACCTGCAAGCTTGTTTGTGGTAAGCTGAACTACCATATTGTTCTTAACATCTCTGTAGGTGTTGTAATCACCGAGAGCGATGAATACGTCTTTTACATCTGCCATACCGCTGATAGTAATGTTGGGACCGTCAGCGGATACAGATATCTCGATGATACCGAATGCAGGAATTACTTCCTCTTCAACTGCACCGCAGCCACGGCGGCAGCTTCTTGTCTTAAGACCATCCTCGGTTTCGGTAGCTTCCTTGACTGTCTCCCACTCGTTCCATACGTGACCGAGTGCTGCAACCTCCTCGGTGTAAGTATCACCGCAGGAGCAGCTATAGGTCATTATACCTGCTTCGGTACAGGTAGGCATTACCGTCATCATACCCTCGTAGCTATGCTCGTGCTCTACCTCTTCGTAGATAGCATAAAGAGTGATAGGCTCGGTTACGTCATAGGTTTCCCCAACCTTGTAGTTTGTGCCTGTGCCGTCAACTCTGGTGTTCCAATAGAGAACTGCGCTGTCATCGGGGATAGAGGTAAGACCGTCGTAACCCTCGCGGTTAGCTCTGAGGTTACCCTCATCGTCGGCGTACATAGTATAGTCGCCTGCACCGAGAACCGTGTACTCGTCACCGTCGGTGATGTAGTTGAAATCAAGAACCTTAACACCGGAGCCGTCATTCATATCATATGTGATGATGGGATCCCAAGCTGCGTTAACGAAAATATTGTCACCGTAAGGAACACGGTCGGTGTTAACCATAAATACCGAATTCTTATATGCGCCGTCATAGATCTCGTACTCATAGCCGTTGTTGATGGGATCATTGTAGGTAAGTCTGCCCTTGCCGTTACCCGACCAGAACTCGACCTTGGTCATATCATCCCTGTCTGTCTGGAGCCTGTAGCCTGTTCTGGAAAGAGTTGCTGTCTGTGCGGGGAAGCTGAAGTGAGAAGCAAAGGTCATGAGGCCGTACTGAGAATCAGACTTGGTAATATTGGTGTTGGAGCCGTCCCAAGAACCGCCGTTGGGATCATAGTATACTGCGTAGTAACCGCCTGTGGGATACTGACCGTCACCGTCAGACTTCATCCATACGCCCTTAAGGTCCATAGAACGGTCAACTCTGATGGTCTGACCCGGATTATAATAGTTCTGCACGGTACCTGTCTCGCTCCATCCGATAAACGCCCAGCCCGGATAGGAGGGTGTGTTGGTAGGCAATGTAACGTAGTTGCCCTTGGCGGTAGTTATCATCTCAGGCACGTCCTCAATGGGAAGTACGGGATCAAAGCTGATTACCGATGCCGTTCCGCTGAAATTGGAATAGAGGAACTTATACGCATTGGTAACTCTCTGCTTGCCGGGATCCTCCATATTAAGAACGTCTCTTGCCTGTGCTACGAAGTAGTTATCCTCAGGGGACATACCGAATTCAATACAAGCATCGTAAAGCTCTGCAAGCGCTGAGGTATCAACTGCCGCATCCTCGGTAAACGCCTTGATGAAGGCGTTTTTGTCATTCATTATCCACACCTTGTTTTCGGGGTCATAGTAATAGGACTGTCCGGGAAGCGCCTGAGTATAGGGCTTATACTCACATACACCGTAGGAGGGCTGACCGCAGGTGGTAAGTGTTCTTACAACAACGGCAAAGCGCTCACCCTCAAAGAGCTCTACTGTATGGGGTAATTTTATCGTACGGTAGCCTTGCCCCACAACATCAGCCGCGGTAACACAGACGTGTGTTCCCGTTTCGGGATTATGAGGATCGGTAGGATTTTTATAAATATCGATTATAAGATGCGCCGCCTCGTTGTAGGTAAATACTCCTACCTGCTTCAGATACTCGTGTCCCTTGGCGTGGTACATATTTGCCTGAACGAGAGCGTGTCTCTCAAAGCCCTCGTTAAAATAGAAATATGTAAAGCCCTCGCCCCAGGCGCCGTCATACTGATAGTTGTTATCAACGATATCAATATCCTCGAAATTCATTACCCAAGCATCATAAAGGGAGGTATCGTAGTAGGACATCCAGAAATATCCACCGCCGTTACCCCAGTTTGATCCCCATGAGTTTTTTACGAGCCACGCACCCGGACCATTAGGAGGAACTACAAAAGCAGAAGCAGGAACGTTATCGTTCCAACCCACAATATAGACCGCGTGGTTGATATCTTTAACGTAATGCTGATAATAGGTAGTAGCACCGGCAATATGGTTTACGCAGGCATCGTGATGATAATAAAGCACGTATACACCGCCGAGAGTCTGGATGGCAGACTTCATCTGTGCCATATTTCTTGTATATATCATATAGTTATCTGTCAAATGCTGCTCTGCGATATATCTCATATCATCGGTAACACCCCAACCTCTGAACGCACCGTAGAAGTCGCAGGGAGGGAGCATAGACTCGTGAACGGGACCGCACCATCTTGCAAGTGCAGAACCTGAAACAAGAGCATTACCGCCCGTGTCATGAGGGTTTGCCTGATTGACACCGTCAACGTGCATAGGATCGCTGGTATCGGTGGTCTTTGGTCTGTTGCCGATATAGGCCATATATGCCTCGGAATAGTCTACATTCGCAGCGTCAGGATTGTTACGGATAAAGGCAGTCTCGGCTGCAGCGATCGCAGCAAATGCCCAGCAGTTACCCGAATAGCCCTGATCCTTGACCGAGGTAATGATAGACGTGCCTGCGGCATTTGTAACACCAAGGCTGTTATACTCTGCGGGGAAGCCTGCATCGTTGTCGATAATTTCACCGGGCACAGCAGATTCTCTGGGAGTCTTTACGCTATTGCCTGCCTCGTCGAATATCTCCATATCCTGAATGCCGTATTCGGATACGGCCCTCTCGGGAACAACATGGAACATCTGCATACCGTTATCCGGAACGGTAATGCCCTCTTTTGCACTTAATACAAAGGGTACTGCAGACATAAGCATAATAACAACAAGTGCTAAAGCTATGACTCTTTTCGATGATCTTAAAAAGCTTCTCATAACTCCTCCTCTTATGGTATCGACCATAATATTATATGGAATTTAATATGTTGTCATTATATCATATATGCACAATTTTGTCAAATTGCATTTATATTTCAGTCATATTTTCGGCAATATGTATAAAATGCAGATAAAATCAAAAATCACCCGATTGCTCGGGTGATTTTTGTTAAATTCTTATTTACTCTTATTCTACTGTGATTACGTAGTAGTTATAAGACTCATCGTTGTACTGTACACAGGCAGGGTCTGGACCCTGCACCCACTAATCGGGTGTTGTTCAACTTATACTGCTTGCAATCACACGATGGGTTGTTTTACTCAACCGTAATTACATAGTAGTTATAGGACTCATCATTGTACTGTACACAGAATGTGTAAGTACCTGCCTTGAGACCTGTGATTGTGATAACACCGTCAACTGCCGCGTCAGCCTTGATTGCCTTGGAACCGGGAGCTGCCTTGATCTGTGCGGAGGTTTCCCATTCGCCGGGAGCATATCTGATAACATAGAGATCATCGATATTGCCGATGGTAACAGTATTTCCGTCCTGCTTGAAATCAGGGGTCTTCTGACCTATTTCACAGGTATAGATCTTGGTGTAGCCGTCGTTGTACTGCACTGCAACGGTAACGGTACCGCTCTGTCTGTACTGGATCTTATAGGACTCAGCATCCTTGATGTCGTTCTTGGCTGTGAAGGATCTTGCGCCCTCTGCCTTCTTGATAGCTGATACGCTCTTGTGCTCACCGTATGCGGTTCTGATGACCTTAACGTCTGCAAGGTTGCCAACTGTAAGCTGGAGACCGTTAACTGCAAATGTAGGCTCTGTTACGTCAACCTGCTGGTAGAGGAAGGTCTGTGTGCCGTCATTGTATCTTACAAGTACGGTGTAGTAGCCGCCTGCCTTAAGTGTGTAGGTGTATTCAGATGCACCTGCAAGCTTGTTGGTGGTAAGCTGAACTACCATATTGTCCTTAACGTCTCTGTAGGTTGTGTACTCACCGAGAGCGATGAATACGTCCTTTACGTCAACCATACCGGATATGGTAAGGTTAGGACCTTCTGCAGATACGGAGATCTCGGGAACCTCAGGAGTGCCGAATGCGGGAATGATCTCCTCTTCAACTGCACCGCAGCCGCGGCGGCAAGTTCTCTGTCTGAGACCGTCCTCGGTCTCGGTTGCTTCGCGAACTACTTCCCAAGCCTTCCATACGTGACCGAGAGCAGGAATAGCCTCTGTATAGGTATCACCGCATGCGCAGACATAAGTCTGAACACCGTCCTCGGTACATGTGGGCATCTTGGTGGTAGAACCGTTATAGCTATGCTCGTGCTCTACCTCTTCGTAGATAGCATAAAGAGTGATAGGCTCGGTTACGTCATAGGTTTCGCCAACCTTGTAATTTGTGCCTGTGCCGTCAACTCTGGTGTTCCAATAAAGAACTTCACTGTCAGCGGGGATAGCGGTAAGACCGTCGTAACCCTCGCGGTTAGCTCTAAGGTTACCGTCCTCGTCCGCATACATAGTATAGTCGCCTGCGCCGAGAACAGTATACTCGTTACCGTCTGTGATGTAGTTAAAGTCATGTACCTTAACACCGGAACCGTCGTTCATATCATATGTGATAATGGGGTCCCAAGCTGCGTTTACAAAGATATTGTCACCGTAAGGAACACGGTCTGTGTTAACCATAAATACGGAGTTCTTGTACATATTATCATAGATTTCGTATTCATAGCCGTTGTTGATAGGATCGTTGTAGGTAAGTCTGCCCTGACCGTTACCCGACCAGAACTCAACCTGAGTCATATCGTCCTTATCCGTCTGGAGTCTGTAGCCCTTACGGTCAAGGGTTGCAGTTGCCTTGGGGAATGAGAAGGGCTGAGCAAAGGTCATAAGACCGTACTGCGAATCAGACTTAGCGATATTGGTGTTTTCACCGTCCCAGGCACCGCCGTTGGGATCGTAGTATACTGCGTAGTAACCGCCGCCGTTTGCAAAGACGCCGTCACCGTCAGACTTTCTCCATATACCCTTGAGAGTCATAGAATGATCAACGAGAATGGTCTGACCGGGATAGTAGTAACCGTTATTGGTAAAGCCGTTTTCGCTCCAGCCGATAAACGCCCAACCGGGGAAGTAAGGAGTATCGGTGGGAAGAGTTACGTAGGAACCCTTGGAAACGTTCATCATTCCGGGGATGTTCTCTGCTCCTTCGATAGCACCGTCAAAATCGATAACGCCAACGGTACCGCTGAAGTTGGAGTAAAGGAACTTGTAAGCATTGATAACTCTCTGCTTTGCGGGATCCTCAAGTGCAAGAACGTCTCTTGCCTGAGCCATAAACATATTTTCCTCAGCTCTGAAGCCGTACTCGTATGCTACATCATAAAGCTCCTGGAGAGCAGATGTATCAACTACAACGTCCTCGGTAAACGCCTTGATAAATGCGTTTGCGGTGTCCATAGTCCAGGTGTTATCGCCGGGATCATAGTAGTAGGACTGACCGGGAAGAGCCTTACAGTAAGGTTCATACTCGTACATACCGTAGGAGTCTTCGCTGCAGTTGGTCTGCATTTTTACTACAACCGCAAATCTCTCGCCGGGAAGAAGCTCAACAAGATCTTTAAGTCTTATGGTTCTGTAACCGATACCCGAGAAGGATTCCTGTACGGCACTTCTTAATGTACCTGTATAGGGATTGTGAGGATCTGTCATACCTGTATAGACCTCAACTATTGCGGTAGCAGCCTCGTTATAAGACCATACACCTACCTGCTTGAGGATCTCGTGTCCATTTGCGTGGAACATATTTGCCTGAACAACGGGCTGTCTGTTATAGGGCGCTTCGTACCAGAAATAGTACCAGCCTTCGCCCCAGGCGCCGTCGAACTGATAGTTGTTATCTACGTTGTCGATACCCTCAAAGTCCATGATCCATGCATCATAGAGAGAGGTGTCATAGTAGGACAGCCAGAAATATCCGCCGCCGTTACCCCAGCTCTCATCCCAGGAGTTCTTCATAAGCCAAGCACCGGGACCGGGAGGTGTGGTAGCAAACGCAGACTGAGGAACGTTATCGTTCCAGCCTACACAGTAAACCGCGTGGTTGATACTGGTATAGTAATTCTGATAGTATGTAGTAGCACCGGGGATATCCTTTACCATACCATGATCGTGGTAGTAAAGAACGTATACACCGCCGAAGGTCTGGATAGCAGACTTCATCATCGCTTGATTTCTGGTGTAGATCATAATATCGGTGATCATGTGCTGCTCAGCGATATATCTCATATCGTCTGTCATACCCCAACCACCGTATGTGGTATAGAAATCACAGGGAGGAAGCATAGCCTCGTGGATAGGACCGCACCATCTTGCAAGAGCAGAGCCGGCGATAAGCGCGTTACCACCCATATCGTGAGGAGTAGCGCTGTTTACACCGTCGGGCCACATGGGGTCGGTGGGGTCGGTGGTTCTGGGTCTGTTGCCAAAGTATGCAAGAGCAGCCTCGGAATAGTTAACGTGTGTAGCATCGGGATTGTTACGAATAAATGCAGTCTCTGCTGCAGCGATAGCAGCAAAAGCCCAGCAGTTACCGGAATGACCCTGGTCCTGAACTTCGGTGATGATGGAAGTACCAGCAGCATTGGTAACACCCAAGCTGTTGTACTCTGCGGGGAAGCCCGCAACATCGTCGATGATAGTACCCGCCTCAGCAGCTGCTGCTTCTCTGGGGGTCTCTACTCTGTTACCGTCTTCGTCGATAACGATAGTATCGGTGATACCGTATTCAGAGGTAGCAGTTTTGTCGGGAATAACAGCCATCTTTACTCGGCCGTCATCCAATTCTGTTACCTTTTCGGCAGCACTCAACGTCATGGGAACCATAGACAGAAGCATCATTGCGACCAATGCTAATGCCATAGCTCTTTTTGCGTGTGTGAAAAAGTTTTTCATGTTTTCCTTCCTTTACGGCCACGCCGTAGAAAATAATAGTTTTCGGACCAAAATCCTGCACCCATTCTATCACTTATTAGCGATTTTGTCAAACTTAATTTTTATTTTTTTCATACTTTCGTGACTTATTATTAATAATAAAAACCGACGTTTTGGATAAATTAAACAAAAAGTCGGTTAATATATAGGATTTGTATGGCTTTTCCGTTGTGCAGATCGCAGAAAATGGGTGTTTTTCAAGGTTCTTTATTATTTTAATTTAAGGACATATTCCCCCATTTTCACCCCAAAATGACTCGATATCACGGGACATTTTACCTTAAAAAGGTAAAAGATTTCCCTGCCTGCATCATCCAATGCTTCATAGTTGCCCTGACCCTTTGATATAACCACGTCGGCTGTATCAAATATCGCTCGGAACTCAGCAGTTGCCTCATCCAAAACCGTACCCGGTGCAGTAGAACCGCCGGAAATTATACGGGCGTATTTTTCTATACCCGAGCGCTCGGCAATCTCAACGGTGGCATCGTTGATAGAGGGGCAGTCACGTACTGCATAAGTAATATCCACATCCTCTAAAGCTGAAAGCAAAAGAGTATCAAAATAGGTCTCTCCCGAATTGTCGGCTAAAATAAGAACCGTCTTTGCTTTTTTCAGTCTTTCACGGAGCAGCTCCATATCAGATATGCCGAAGGGTATGTCAAGCTCAGCCTCCATACCCTCCTTAAAGGAAGCGCCAGGATTTGCGGCACTGTCAAGAGTATTGCCCGCAGCCGAAGCCTTGACCGACCAATAGAGATTATCCTCCTTTGAGGATATATATTCTGCTACTATCGGCAGGTTTTCGGCGGCTGTTGCCATGTCCTTTTCCTTTATATTATAATAGGGATCGTCACAGCCCGACATCTCTCTGACGCACTTATGCATAGGTCCTGCAATATGAGGAGGAGAGGCGTACTCGTCATAATGAGAAAGAAATTCAATTTCTTTCATCATTATTTTATGTTTTGTTTCTTCATCTGCACCCGTCATAAGAACTGCGTCAGTTACCTGACGCAGTAAACAGTGCAGACATTCTGTCTGTATTCTCATTTCAGCTTACCTACGTTCTTACGGCACTCTGCGATCTCCTCAAGAGTGGGGATGGAGGGAGCCGCACCGGTTTTGGTAGTGGTAAGAGAGCCTGAAGCATTGGCAAAATCAAGAATATCGTCAAGCTCGTCGGTAGAAAGCTCTGCTATCTCATCAAGTGTCTTGTCCTTTAATCTGTAAAGGATAGCACCGAGGAAGGCATCCCCTGCGCCCGTGGTATCAACCGTCGCAACGTCATAGGTATACATAAACCTTGAGCCGTTTTTATTACAGTAATACGAGCCCTTTGCGCCCATAGAAATGAACACGAGCTTTGCACCAAACTCGAACAGTTTGGAGGCTCCTTTGTCAAGGTCACGCTCACCGGTGAGAAGCTCAAGCTCTTCGTCGGAAACCTTGATGATATCGGCTATAGCCGCACCCTCTGTCATACGCTCTATAGCCAGCTCCACGCTGTCCCAGAGAAGGGGTCTGTAGTTGGGGTCATAGCTGATCACGGCACCTTTACTCTTTGCATATTTTGCCGCTTCTATAGTTGCGGTATATGCAGGATCATTAGTAAGAGAAACCGAACCGAAGTGGAATATCTTTGTATCCTCAAGCTGAGCCTTGTCTATCTCGGGAAAATCGAGCATTACGTCAGCTCCCGGCTTACGGTAGAAACTGAAGGATCGGTCACCCTTTTCGTCAAGGGTTACGAAGGCAAGGGTGGTGGGGATCTTCTTGTCAAAAAGCAGACCCTTGGTATCGATACCGTAGGAAACAAGGGTATCGGAAAGAAAATGTCCGAAGGAATCGTCTCCAACCTTACCAATAAAGGCGGTATTGCCGCCGAATTTATTTACTGCGGCAAGGACGTTTGCCACAGCTCCGCCGGGATTGCACTCGTAGAGTGCCATTCCTTTTTTTGAAGTTCCGTCGGGGGTGAAGTCTATAAGGACTTCACCCACCGCTGCTACGTCGTATTTTTTCATATCAAAGACCTAAAGAAGCCGCACCGATGATGCCCGCATCGTTGCCGAGCTCTGCTATCTTGATCACCGTCTTGTCATCGTGAGCGTTGGTGCCGTACTGATCGCGGTCAACGATCTCCTTGAGAGGATTGAGAAGGTAGTCACCCTCACCGCAAACACCGCCGCCGATGGCAAATACCTGAGGCTGGAAGATGTTTACGATATTTACCATACCGTATGCAAGGTAGTTTATGTACATATCAACTACCTCTTTACCTGCCTTGTCACCCTGCTTTGCAGCGTTAAATGCTGTACGACCGCTGATCTTTTCAATATCGCCCTCAACCATATCCCACATAATAGTGTCCTTGGTCTCCATAAGCTTTTCCTTTGTCATACGGATAAGACCGGTAGCAGAGGAATAAGCCTCCCAACAGCCCTTACGTCCACAGGTACAGGGCTTGCCGTCATATTCGATAGCCATATGGCCTATCTCGGCACCTGCATAGTTAAAGCCGGAATAGAGCTTGCCACCGATAACCATACCGCCGCCAAGACCTGTTCCGAGAGTAATAAGAATAAGATCCTCACAGCCCTTGCCCGCGCCTGCCTTTGCCTCAGCCAGAGCCGCGGCGTTAGCATCGTTTTCAAGGTAGACCTTCTTTACGGGGATATGGGACATAAGCTTCTCGGCGATGGGATAATGGAACATCTTAATGTTGTTGCAATATTTTACCACACCGTTTGCGGGGTCAACGGTACCGGGAGCGGCGATACCCACGTATGCGATATCGTCAAAGGAAATACCGGTACGCTCAACAAGGCTCTTGATAAGATCAGCCATATCCTTTATGATCTCGTCACTGGGTCTGCCAGCAAGGGTAGGAACCTTGTCCTTTAATACAATGTTGAACTCCTCGTCAACAATACCTATGGCGATATTGGTACCGCCAAGGTCAACACCTACGTAATACATATATATAAACCTCCAAAGTTTTAATTTCTATGATGATTATAACACTTTAGTTTGAAAAAGTAAATATTTTTGTGGGAAATGCAAAAAGGTTTTTGCATCACACTTGACATTGAAAAACAAATATGATAATATAGATATAGCAAGAGGAACAGCTTTAGTTGTTTCCGCAACATTAGCAAATTATAGTATATAACCGCTTACTGTGCAGAGTAGGCGGTTATTTCTTTATGTAAATAATTATTATCATAACTAATAAAGTAAATGACAACACATACTCCATAAAAACACCCCCTTTTCGGTAGGTGTCGGAAACAACCGCCGCCGTCTCTCTTGCTACGAGTGAATTATAGCATAAGAGGATCGTTTTGTCAATTTTGATTAGAATTATTTTTTACTGTAAAGTCCTTGTCTTATTCTCTTTTTAATGATACAATTTTACTATAGTCCACCTAATTTCGATGTAATTTCAGAAAGGAAGATATATGAGCAATACATATAAAATTCTTGTTGTAGATGATGATCTATCCATTGTTAATATTATTGAGACTGTTTTAAGGCAGGAAGGATATCAGGTTCTGACTGCCTATGATGGAGAGGAAGCCTGCCATATTGTAAGCACCAACCATCCTCATCTCATTATTATGGATGTAATGATGCCGAAATGTAACGGAGTCATCTCCACAATGCGTATTCGCCAAGACAATAATGTTCCCATATTGATGTTATCTGCAAAGGCGGAAGGTTCGGACAGGGTCATCGGACTTGAAGCCGGAGCCGATGATTATCTTGTAAAGCCCTTCTATCAGCAGGAACTGCTCGCCAGAGTAAAAGCGTTGCTTCGCCGTTACGATACATTGGGCTCTATCAGGGAAACCAATACCGAAGACCAAATTCAGGTAGGAAATATTGTATTGAATATTACTACAAAGCAACTGATAGTCCGAGGTGAGGCGGTGCGGCTTACCGCGACCGAATTTAAGATACTTCAAGTGCTTATGGCTAATCCGGGACGGGTTTATTCGGCAGAAGAGATATACGAGCGAGTATGGCAAAGCGATGCCTACGCTGTAGAGAACACCGTTATGATCCATATCAACCGCATTCGCAGTAAGCTGGAGATCAATCCGAGAAAACCCGAATATTTGAAAGTTGTATGGGGGATAGGTTATGTCTTTGAAGCATCGTAACGGTATTGCATGGGTATTGCTCTTGATCGCTTCGGTAAGTTGGGTGTTTGGCTATGCAATGTGTAATCAACCGGGCGATTTTGATATCCTTGAGCCTCCGGTTGTAACAGATACAACGTATTATTATAGTGAATCAACAACAGAAGTATCCCTCGACACCTTAAATGAAAATGAGTCAACAACAAAAGTATCACCCAACGATTCCACACCGATTGATAATCACGCGAAAAGAACGATAGGCATCATTCTATGCGTAATATCTATCGCGGTATCTGCCGTAGCGATGATCCTGTTTTGGCAGAAAACCGCTGTCGCAGGCCCGGACGGAGTCAGTTTGATAATAGGCATTTACGGCATCATATATTATGACTTCCAAAACAACGAAGGAATCT
>JAFQHD010000137.1 GCA_017398145.1 Clostridia bacterium | reverse complement strand
TTTCGCAAAAAGCAAGGAATGGCGAGGGAAATTCGATGTTTCCCTTGCCATTATTATTTCTGCTTGCTGTCTTTGTCACGATGATAATTTGTCTTATTATCCTGATACCTTGCGTTAGACCGAGTTTGTCAGCACTCTGAAAGTCACAGCATTTGCTGTGACTTTTTTATATCTTTAACCCGCATACAGCTTTGCCAGAGCAAGCTCCAGATCTCTTTCCTTATGATAGTCATCATTCTCAAGCTTGGCAATAGAAAGCAAATAATCGGTCAGAGCCTTATACATATCATAATCATAATCGTTTTCGTACTCATAGACCTTACGGTAATAGTCCCTTAAGTCCTTATAGTCCTCCATATCGTCACGGTACTTTTCATACTCCTTTGAGTCAAGCTCATCAAGGATACCCAGCTTTTCACGGATAGTATTATCTTCGTCGGTATACCTGTCATAAGCCCTTTCCTCAAGAAGGGGTACTATCTCATTAAGCTTATCAAGATATCCCTGATAAGCCTGGGAGCCGGCGGTAACACCGTAAGAGGATGTATAGCCTCCTGTTTTTGAAGCCGCCTGGGCTATGGTATCCCTCATTGCCGCCTCCCCCTGCTTTTTATACTGATCGGCATACTGACTGTAAAGCTTATCGGTATTGATATTAAAATCATAAGGTTCACGGTCAAGGTAGCTTTCAAGCAGCTCATCACGGCCGGCTGAATACTTACTGTCCCTGCTCTGAGGCTTTCTCAGCTGAGGGGCAGTCTTTTTTGCTTTTTCGTTTGTAAGCTCATAAAGCTTGGTAGCGGTTTTGGTCGTCAGTCCGTTAATTGCCATATTTTCCTCCTTTTCTGTTATAGGAATCGGTCATGTTCTCCTCATCCAAATTTTCAAGTATATAGGTAAGCCTGTCGGCAAGATAGTTGAGATATTCGCATATCTCGGCGTTGGTCGCACCCTTGCTTATATGCTTTATATTGCTGTCAGCCATTCTTTACCTCCTCGGTTTCACGGGTAATGGCATAGAGCATCATATCCCCCTTACCCTCCATTCTTAACCTGAAATAATCGCATCTTCTGGGAAATACGGTTATCCTCCTGCTTCCTCTCGTATGGGGCGAAAAGCTTCCCGCTTCTATGAAATCCTCTCCGTCATAGGATATATACAGCCTGCTCTCACCCTCACAGCTCGTATCGAGAGATAGCTTTCGAAGATACTTTTTATCCGTAGAATAGCTTATATCCCCTGTCTCCCAATACCACTCATTATCAAGTGCGGTCGCTCCCGTTAGCGGATAGTCACGGGGAATACCTCGGTCAAGAGTGACAAGAGTCGCTTTTTCTCCGTCGTAGCAAGCCGCAAGTGATGCGTCAGGATATTTAATACAGCCTATGACCCTCTCGGTGTCGGCTCTGTGCCAGATGCGGCGTTTGATATCATAGGTATACTGAATCGGCATATCCTCTTTAAGAGCGGACAGATACAGCATATCCCCGTCGCCGAACAGTACGGCGCAGCGAAGCTCGCTTACCTCATCTCCCAGATCATCCGAAACACACACAGCCGACGAGCCGTTATATGCATAAACACCGTCACTTGAAACATAGTAGAGTACGTCTCCCGTCACACAAACCCCGTCGGGGCTGTGCTTAGGTACTCCTCTCACCGAATAGCTGTTCATGGTGAAGCTTGCAGGTCTTGAGCCTGAGATAACTATCATCTCACCCTCCTTAAAAAACACGGGAGAGCCGAGATAGCTGCAGCAGGCGGTAAAATCCCCTTCTGAGCCTACGGTAACTGCATAGCTGTCTCCCGAAAGCCCTTCGAAAACGCTGAAGTTTCTGGCATTGCCAAGCTCGCTTGCATATATCTCACGGTTTTCGTTAGAGCATCCCCACACACGGTTAGCCCCCGTACAGATAAAGTCCATAGACGGCATACAGGCGGATACACTACCCGAAAGAAGGGGCAGAGAGTTGCCGGGGTTGTCGATTATAACGTCTCCGTAGCCTATATCGTTTGTGGGATAGCTCATGGCGGACAGTATCCTATCCATATCCTCAAATACGGGTATAGGCTCTGTTATAAATCTTTTGTCATCATCCACAGTCTCTATTCTTACAAACCTGTCAAGTGCGGACAGCTGTCTTACAGCCCAGTTCCAGTATTTAAGCTCACTTAAGCGCACATAGTCACCTGCCTTAAACCGTCTGTAGCCGTCTCCTACGTCAAGCCTCAACCTCACCGAGGTCACAGGCTGCCAAATGTTCTTTGAAGGGTCTGACGGGTCCTTATATATAAGGCGGTAGTATTCAAGATATCCTGCGAACATATCTCCAACCTCGGCATCCTTTGGGAATTCCGAATTTTCCGTACCGGCACCGAAGCTTCCCACCTCACTCATATCCTCATAGACTACAGAAACACGAAGGGTCCTTTTATTATAATCCGTATTCACATAAACAGGCTCAACATTAAGTGTATACCCCATATCAAAAAAACCTGTAAGGGGCGAAGGATGCTTGGGATCAAATTCATATGCCTTGTCCTTTTTTATCAACAAGCTCTTGGAGTTGAAGCCTATAATATTGGCACGGCAGGCATTTTCAATGAATTGAAAGTCAAGAAGCTTCCTTTCCCCCTTAAAAAGGCTGTAGATATCCGGAACATCGCTTCTCATAGGGGCTATATGATAGATATCCCCGCAAAGAAAGAAGAGAGGTATACCCGCGGAGTTAAGCTCGTAGCTGTCAAGCTCGTAGCGTCTCGGTATGCCCGAAAGACAAGGATAAAAGCGGGAGGAAAGATTATATGTATCATAAAATCTTCCGTCGTCATATACCTTTCCCCGATCAATACCCTCAAAACGGTCAAGATGCTGTTTTTTTATACTTCTTTTATTTATCTCGGGCAGATACATCAGCACCACCTTACCCTTCCCTTGGTCTTGGGCATATGGCTTCTGGTATAATAGCGGGAATACTCGTCCATCAGGTTATTATAGAGTATCATATTGTTGGTATAGCCGCCGATATCACCGTTTGCAAGATCGATACGGGCAAAGAGCCAGAAGCTGTAGAGATCTGCATACATATCGGGAACAAGAAGTGTGTCATCCTCGCTTGAATGAGCATCAAACTCCGCTTTACCCTCATGGGCAGAGATAATATTAGTATAAATATCCTCCTCAAGTATGTTGAGACAGGAGATATATTCCTCAAGGGATATGTCGCAGCCCGCCCGCTGCTGCTCTACCCTATCTATAACATCTCTTATTATCATATTACTCCTTTCCTAAAAAGGGGAGGTTTCCCTCCCCTGTTTTCAGAGATAGTGGTAAATTACCACTATTTTTAATGAACTCTCTCTATATAGCTTACTGCCTTATCCTGGGCAAGTTCCGAGTTACACAGTACGTCGTAGGCACACATAGGGATATTAACGTCACACCCGCGCTTGATACGCCAGGAGCGCTCGCCTACCGAAACAAATACCGCATCGTTTTTGCCGCTTATACGGGGCAGTCTGACGGTAACCGTCTTTTCCTTTGTATTATTCTTCATAGCACACCTCAGTTAGCTACATCGGTAAGGCTGTAGGAGGAACCGCACTCAAAACGCAGCAATCTCTCTTCATAGAGGATAGCCGCCGCGTGTGCCGCCTTCCAGCCCACGGTAGAACGCTGGTTGAGAGGATCCGCAGTACCCGCAGAGCCCTTAGACTTAACTATCATCTCCATAGCGCCGCCGCTCAGCTCTACTCTGCCGTAGGCGTCACGACCAAAGAAGATACAACCGTATACCGCACAGCCATCCTTGCCGCCCTCGCCGGGGTAGATCACCGTCTTTGCGGCACAGGTCACGGGAGTATCCACGGTTATCTTGGTACCGTTGTTGGAAAGCACCTTGACCTTGGCAGAGCCGATAAGAATATATCTGCCCGCAAGAGAATCTTCACCAAGGCTCTTGCCTATAGTGATCTCGGTTGCGTTACTCATCTCGCTCTGGGCGATAAGAGTTCTTGTATCCTCACAGAGATCGGCACCGTGGAAGATGGGAGCCTCGTTGGACTCGATAAAGCGAACACCGTGAAGCTCACCTATCTCACCGTTGAATATCTCGGTGGTAGCGGCATACTTATGCGCCTCGATCCAGCCCTCAGACTCGCGAAGATCCTCGGATACCGAAGGATGGATGATACAGATATACTTGCCGTTTATCTTGGGGGTCTTATTCTTCTTAAGCTTGGTGACAGCCTTGTTTACATCGGTTGCGGTAAGCTTGGCATCCGAGTCAAGCTCGTAACGCATAGAATAGCCCTCGGGGAAGGATACGTTCATACCCTTACAGATCTCGTTACGGGTAAGTGTATCGAGAGTAAGACCTGCCTGTGCGCCGTGCTCCTCGGTGCAGGAGAGGATAACGTCGTCAACGGCGGTCATATCCAGCATATCAGAAACGGTGGTATAGTCGCCGTACTGCTCTACCTCTGCCTCAACGGTGGTCATGGTCATGGTGTTGCCGTCGGGGGTAACGCCCTCCTCAAGAGGAGAGGTAACCTTGCCGAAGGTATCAAACTTACGCCACTGAACCTTCTTGCCGTTTCCCTCGGGAAGGGTCTGTACCTTTCCGAACTGGTTGAAGAAAAGCTCTTCCTTGGCGTTCTCAAGAAGCTCTGTGTCGTAATACTTCTGCATACCCTCGGTAAGGGTAGCGGATTCTGTGGTCTGTACGTTGGCATCCGCAAATGCCTGAATGTCGAAATCGTTAATATTAATCATATTTACCTCCTGTAATTGATATATAAAACTTGCTTTAAATCGGGAAATCCCGAAAAAGTTTAAACTCAGTAAAGTCCCGATGCTACTGCGGGTCGGACCCGCTACCAGAGGATCCTTTCTCCTCTGCGGACTCTCTTTTTTATTTCAGAGCGCTGTGCTCTGGTCAGATTTTTGGGGTCGCTGGTCATCATTACCGCAGAGCCGCCGCCCGCCGCATTTTCCGCAGGCCGGCTCATTCTCGAGGCCATAGCCTCGGACAGTCTCGCTTCGGTACGCTCTGCCGCGTACTGCATAGCGCCTGTAACTATACGGTCATGATATTTCATCTCATATGCGCGGCGCACGTCCCCATCCGCCGCCGACATGAGCTTTACAAACACGGGGTCACGAAGCTCCTGCGCTATATCAAGGTCGGGATAGAGCTCTTTTGTCTCTGCTACCTTACATGCAAGCTCCCTGACTCTGTCGATCACGGGAGCACTAAGCTCGGGGATATCCTCAGCCGCTTCTTCACTCTGTGAGAAAGCCTCACCCGCTTCGGCTGTAGGTATATCCTCTTTAGCTTCAAGCTCGTGGGAGCTTATGTTTTCCTCGGTCTGCTGTACCTCGTCCGTAATATTTTGATTTTCCAACATATATGTCTTCCTTTCTTTTTTGTGTGATGTATTACCGGGGCGAGTATATTATATCACAACAGAACATCCGTTCGGTAGGGTACCACCCTAAGGTTTTTTGGAAATTTTTCCGAAATCATTTTAAGTCCTGTCAGAACAGCATCGTATACCCGCCTATCGTCCTTGACCCTTACCGTCTCTCCCGTTATCTCACACCGACACCCGTTGATAAGGGTATAAACGAGGGTAGACACCCCCGCGCAGACGATATCCTTTCCCTTCGGGGCATATTCCGCATGACCGCAAAGAGTCAGGGTAAGAGCATCGCTGTCATAAAAAGCCTCTATCACGGTATTACACTCTCTGCGGCATTGGGAGCGCTAAGGCTTACCTTATCCCCTTTACCCGTAAAGGGTACGGATATTCTGCCTGCACCCTCGGAGATACGCTGCATCACCGCTTCCTTTCGGGCGAAGTCCATCATCTCAAGACATCCAAGCGCCATATCTGCCCTTGCGGGGTCAAAGAATCCGAGATTATAGAACTGAAGCGCCAGCTCGTTCTGTGACATCTTGGAATAGGGATTGGAGCGCTGAGGAGATACCTCGATATCAAAGACAGGGGTACGAAGACCCATATCCACACCGAAATCGGTTCCCTGATGACGGGGAGATATACCCTTGTTACAGTAAGAGGTGAACTCTATCCTGCCCATATCCCCCAAGATACGGAACTGTCTCGGGATATCGTAGAACTGACGGATAAGCTCGATACACATAAGTATCATCTGCTTATAGGCGGCGTAGGAGCCGCGGTTGGAATCTCTTGACAGCTTGCCGCCTGCCTCCTGCATCGCGGCAATGGCAGAAGCAGCTGTAACCCCGGAGGCTGTACCTCCGTTGGTAGAATCGCGGTTTCCCGAGGTCTCCTTGAGCTCATCGATCTTATTGTTGAGCATGGTAACATAGATGGGATTGACGGGATTCACGTCTATCTGCAGGATAGAATCCTTACCCAGATTACCGTTGGTATGTACAAAATCTCTTGTCCAGTCGGCAAACTCCTCCTCATTTACCGCGCCGTCACCGCGGATAAAATATCTGGGCTTGGAGGCAAGCATAGCGTTATTTATGATAGAATGGTTAAGCATATCTATCTGGGTCTGGGCGTCCTTGCCTATATCTATGTAGCCGTAGCCGCAGGGTGTACCCTCGATCGAGAAAAGAGTGTCGAATACAAAGGGATAGAGCCCGTGGTCATACCAGCCGCAGGGATAGTTTTCGGGATCGTTTTCGCTTGCAAAAAGCAGAGTGTTACCCGTAAACTTACAGAAATGAAGAACTCCTCCCTTACGGTAATACCAGTCAACCACCATAGCCTTGCCCGATGTATCAACATTGTCATCGTAACGGTATTTTGTTATGTCAATGTCTGCCGCAGCCATATCCTCATCACAAAGACCGTATTTTTCTGTAAGCTCCTCACGGTCGCACAGGCTCACATGAAAGAGATTCTTTGATTTCTGAATATTGCTTACACCGCTTTCCCAGAAAAGAGAAAGCAGATCTACCTTCTGTATGCTGATATCACCAAGCCCCTGATTTTTGGTCTGGTCCCAGAAGATGCCGTATACTCCGGTTCCCTGCTTGAGCTTGTACCACTGAAGCTCGGAATATACCTTCTCAAACTCGTTCTGCTCAAGAATAACGGGAATGATGGAGGACAGCTTTTTTGCCTCACCTCTGTCGTCCTCACTTCGAGGCAGAAGGTTCGGCTCGGGGAAGGCATCCATGGCATCGGCGTGCTTTGAAACTATAACATTCCAGAGCCATGCGGAGGCAGGCTTGTATTCGCTCTTATCAGAACGCAGCTGCTCCCAGTGGCGGAGCTTCCACCAGTCCTCGTTTGCCACTATCTTTTTTTCAAGATTAGCCTTGTCGCTCTTATAACGCATAAGGGTCTGACGGGCTTTTATAATTTCGTCCTTACCTATGGGGACAAGGACTTCTGTTTCCTTTTTCATATATCTACTCTCCTTATATTTGAATATTTTACCTTTGGGTTCATATTGAGGGGGTCATCGGCAAGCTGTGTCACACTCGCACTCCTCTTTGGGGTTATAGGCCTTGTCATACAGAAATACCGCACCTCGTCTGCCACGTGATCCTCAAGGGAGCTGTCAAGATCCTCGGGATCGGTAGTACTGAAGGTAAGCTGAGGTATTGTACGGATAAACGCCTTGCAGTTGTCAAAGATATACATCATGGGATATCCGTTGTCATCAAAGCTCAGCCTGTAATGCATCTGCATCCAGCCGGGGATGCGTTTATTGTCCCCCGGTGTGAACCATATGCCGTATTTTGCTCCCGTATCGGCAACGCTGTCCCCTCGCGAGGTATCCCATATAGAGGGATCGGCAATACCCTGTATGCTTCTGCCCCGAAGCCACGGATGCTCCCTTTCTATCCTTGCGATCTCGGAAAACTGTTTTTCGGGGGTCCAACGAACACCCTCGTTGGGATTAGCGGTACAACCGTAAAGTTCAAGAATACGGTATATAACTCCGTCATAGTCCACCGCCCACCATCCCACCGAAAAGGGCTTGTTATAGCCAAAGTCGTAGGAACGGTAAACGCTCCAGCCGCGGGGAATATCAAAGGCGGGAATAACATTGGTAAATCTTCGGTCACGATACCCCTCGGGGTTATCTATAAAGTCCTCAAAGAACTGACCCTCAAAGATATTCCAATTACCGTATCTCCATGCATCGCGGAGCTTTGGCGGTAAGCTCTCAAGCTGCCTTATATACTCGGGGTCAGCCTCCATCAGAGCCGTGTTGTCTGTAACAAGGGACTGAATAAAGGCATAATCCGAAGGATCTTCTCCCTCGTTATATCTCTTATCTATAAAGAGCCGCTTTATATAGGAATGACCCTTACCTCCGGGGTTACAGGTATAGTAAACTCTCTTCGGATAGTCGTTTACCGCACGGACACAGGCAACGATAGCCCTCATTTGATATTCGGAAAGCTGGGTCGCCTCGTCAAGAAATATCACGTCATATTCAACACCCTGCAGCCTGTCAAGGTCCTTATCCGAGGCACAGTATGAAAAGCTCACGGTTGAGCCGTTGGGAAAGGTCATTGTCTTTTCCTTGTCATTATACCTGACTATTCCGAAAAGCTCTTTTCTTAAAATATTGATATGGTTGTTATAGAGCTCGGGATAGGTTCGGCGTACTATAAGGATGCGTATCCCCGGATATCTCATACACATAAGCTTCGCCTTTGCTCTCACCGCCCAGCTCTTACCTCCGCCTCTCGCCCCTCCGAAGGCAATATGACGGTGCCGTTCCTTCATAAAGAGAAGCTGTTTTTCGTTTGGGGTACCTATTATCATTTCCTTCATTCGGACAGCTCCTTTATCTCCTCGCTCAAAATGACCGTGATGCCTTCGTTTTCCGTTTCCTCATCCTTACCCCGCAGCTCCTTTATGGCGGCAGCTATAGTCTTGAGGTTAGAGGCATTTACAGTACCCTTGACTATGCTTATCTCCTCGGTCTCAACGATAGTTTCGGACACGGCCTTTTTACCCTCGTCGTCGTATTCTGTATTTTTCTCCTTAGTGGTCTTTGTCAGAGTATAGCTGTCAAGCTCCTCTATGGCACGCTCTATTTTTTCTATCAGCTTGAGCGTCAGAGCCTCTATTTTTTCTTCCACTGCATCACCTCCGCATATATCATAACAGAGTGAATATACAGATTTAAAGGGTACCACCCCCAAGAAAAAAGTGCCCGAGGGCACTTTTTTCAGCTAAATTCGGCTTCGCCGAGCTAAATTTGCTGCACAAGCTAAATTCGGCAAGCCGAGCTAAATGTGCTTCGCACGCTATACGGCGAATTTAATTTAGCTGCACGAAGTGCAATTTAACTGTTCCCAACGGAACAATTTAGCTGCGAAGCAATTTAGCCAAAAGGGGCAAGTTGCCCCAACCGTAAACGCTCGTTAGTTCAGCATCACAAATTACACGGAATGAGTAAATTACTTATACATAAAAAATAGTGGTAAATTACCACTATCTCTAAAATCCAATTAATAAAAATAGTGGTAAATTACCACTATTTCTAAAGACGAGGTTCAACAAGTTGAACCTCAACAAAAAAATGAACGGATAATCCGTTCGGTATAAACAATTCATTTTATTATTGACAAATCTTCAAATTATGATATAATAATTATAGAATAAGGCAAACCGATAGACGGTTAGCCCTTAAAAAGATTAAGAGAAATAATCGCCTAACTTTTCCGGAGCAGGGCGGTTATTTCTTTTTTGTTATATTAACAACAAGTGCGATTATGGATACTATAAGAGAGAGTAATAAATACAATTCGTTATAAGTAATCATAAGCACCGCCCTCCTTTCAGGAGGGAAAAGTGCCCTCCGATTAAAGAGAGCTAACCGCCTACCGTTGTAGGCCTGCCTTATTCCGAACAAATTATATCACAATCACACAAAAAATGCAATATTTTTTCACTTGCACCTATATAAGTGCAAATAACATAAAAATATAGTGTATAATTCTTCAAAAACAAGGAGTGATATGATGGAAACAATTAAAGATTTATGGAACGGCAATATCTGTCCGGCAGAACATTTTGGTGCAGGGAACTATAAAATGAAAAAGCTTGAGCATTTCCTGTTTGAAAGTGAAGAAGAGATTTTGGAAGAGTTGTCAGATGATTTGAAAGGCTCCTTCCGAAATTATATCGATCAATTCAACGAATACAACAATTTGAGCAACGAAACAGCTTTCGCTGAAGGTTTTTCATACGGTGTAAAACTTATGGCAGAATCAATATCTATATAAAGCTTTTTATATCATTATGCCAAAAGCTTACAAATTACACATCAAAAAAACCGCCTTTACAGGCGGTTTTTTTATTACTCTTCTGTCTCGCACTCGCAGCAGCACTCTTCCTCTTCGTCGTCGCAATCGCAATCGCAGTCGCAATCGCAGCAATCACAGTCATCGAAGTCACAGTCGCAGTCGTCGTCGGGACCGTAGAGGTATTCCTCAGCGTCGCCGAGATCTTCGTCGATCTCCTCGATGTATGCCTCAAGAGTATCAAGATCCTCATCCATATCAGCGATGGTGAGAGCAAGCTCGTTTACACAGTCTATAAGAGCGTTGATAAGCTTAGTCTCGGGCTTAGCGGGATCGAGAGCGATACCCTCTGCAAGACCCTTAAGATAAGCTGCCTTTTCAGTAATGTTCATTGGTCATTACCTCCTTAATATTTGATCGGAGATTTTCGCACGGCGAAAATCATCCTAAATTCTGCATTTTGCATTTTGCATTCTGCATTAGGCATAAGTGCCTTCAGCACTTATGCTCTTTCGAGATATTCACCTGTACGGGTGTCGATACGAAGAACCTCACCGATCTCAATGAACAGGGGAACCTTGATGGTAGCGCCTGTCTCAAGAGTAGCAGGCTTGGTAGCACCCTGAGCGGTATCACCCTTGAAGCCGGGCTCGGTGTCGGTAACCTCAAGCTCAACGAACATGGGGGGCTCAACTGCGAAGATGTCACCCTTGTAGGAAACGATCTTACACATCATTTCTTCCTTAACGAACTTGAAGTTGTCGTCAAGCTTATCCTGACCGATGGGCATCTGCTCGTAGGACTCCATATCCATGAAGTAGTAGAGATCACCGTCGGTGTAGAGATACTGCATCTCACGTCTGTCAACCTGAGCATTCTCAAACTTCTCTGTAGGGGAGAAGGTACGCTCAACAACGGAACCTGTCTTTACATTCTTACACTTTGTACGTACGAAAGCTGCGCCCTTACCGGGTTTTACGTGCTGGAACTCAACTACCTGAAGCACGTTGCCCTCAAACTCAAAAGTTACGCCGTTTCTGAAATCACCAGCTGTTACCATATTATATAACCTCCAAATTGTGTTTATTCATATTCAATTTATTTTACAATATTATGGTTAATATTGCAAGGGTTTTTAATAAATTTCTATCAAATCTTTTGCAGTTTTTGTTATATCAACCACTTTGTCGGGGTAGAAAAATAGCATATCCTCAATTCTGACACCGTATTTGCCTTCGATATAGATACCCGGCTCACAGGTCACCACGTGACCCGTAGTCAAAGCCTTACCCTCTCCGTTGGGAGAAACGGAAGGAGCCTCGTGAATATCCATACCCACGCCGTGACCCAGGCTGTGACCGAAATATCCCTTGTAGCCGTTGCCGTAAATATGATCTCTTGCGATAGCATCCGCATCCTTTGAGTTGATACCGTGGTGCATAGCCTCGATGGCACGGAGCTGTGCCTCAAGAACGGTATTGTACATACGCTTCATATCATCGTCTGCCTTGCCTATACAAACGGTACGGGTCATATCAGAGCAGTAACCGTTATAAAGTGCACCGAAATCCATAGTAAGAAAGCCCTTTTCTAACTTACAGTTACGGGGAACACCGTGAGGCATGGAGGAGGCTGTACCCGAAACGGCTATAGTCTCAAAGGAGGAGCCGGAGGCACCCAGTCTTCTCATCTCAAAATCAAGCTCTAAAGCGATTTCACGCTCGGTACGCTCGGGAGTAATGAAGCCTAAAATATGTTCAAATGCCTTCTCTGCAATACGCTGAGCGGCGATCATGTTATTCATCTCGGTCTCGTCTTTATACTCACGAAGCTCTGTTATAACAGGACCGAGAGGAACGAGTGTAACCTCACCCACATCCTTCTGAAGATCCGAGTGAGCCTTGACAGTCATGGCGTTGTCCTCAAAGGCAAGGGTCTTAATATTCATTTCCGAGAGCATAGCAGAAAGCCATTCTTTGCGAGGTCCCGACATCATAAACACCTCAAAGGAGGAGTCACCTTCGTTCTTTGCCGCCTCGATATATCTGAAGTCGCAGACAAGCTTTGCCTTAGTAGAACTTATAACCAGATATCCGTCGGTATAGTCAAAGCCGCAGAGATATCTTATATTCTTTTCATCGGTGACGATAACACCGTCTGCAATATCCTTTAATTTTTCCTGTAATTTAATAAGTCTTGTATTCATAACCATATCCTCTATTTTGATTTAACGTAGATTTTTGTCCTTCAGGACAAAAATCCTCCTTAACTATTCATTATTCATTTTTCATTCTTCATTGCGATGTAGCTTCGTTTCATCGCAAGTGCATCGTCCGCCTGTGTGCCTGCCGATTCGCAGATGATACGAGGACAAATTCCCTCTTTTGCTATAGCCTCACAGAGAGGTTCGTAATCCGGACCGAAGGTAGAATCCTCAAAGGTAAGATGCTTCTTTTCACCCTGGTTGGTATATTCTATCTTTGAAAAATGGCAATGCATATACTTTGCCTTTTCCTCACCTAAAGCCTTACCAACACGGTCAAAGAGCCTGCGGTAATCGTCAGCCGTTACAAAAACTCCGCCCACGTCTCTTGCATTGAGATGTCCGAAGTCAACACAGGGATAAAGCCTTTTATCGGCTGAACAGAGGGTCAAGACCTCGTCAAGCGTTCCCAACTGATTCTTCTTTCCCATGGTTTCAAGACAGAGATGGATATCGGTATCTCCCAGCATATCAAGGGTACGCGCCATGGTGTCGGCGGCTAAAGCTACTGCCTCTTCTCTTGAAATTTTGGATGCCGAGCCTGTATGGATAACAACGCTCTTTGCACCAAGGGCAGTCGCCGCGTCAACGCTTGCCTTTATATAATCAAGGCTCTTTAAACGCTTGTCCTCCTCAACACCCGAAAGAGAGATGTAATAGGGCGCGTGAAGGGAGAGATGTATGTCGTATTTTTTTGCCTCCTCACCGAGTGCGGCAAATGTTTCAAGCTTGGTGCGGATACCGTTTCCGCATTGATATTCATAGGAATCAAGCCCTATATCGTGAAGCCACTTAAAGACCTCTTTTGTAGATTTATGTCCCTCGGCATAAAAGCGGTCACAGTTGCCTGCAGGACCGAATAATGCTGTATTTTTCATAAAATTTACCATTTTCCTGTATAATTCGTAATGGGTAATTAATGGAGGATTTCCGTAAACGGAAATCTCCTTTTACAATAAAAATTGCTTTTGCGAAGCGAAAGCTACCATAAGGTACAATTCATGACATAGTCAATTCATGAAGCCTTGGCTTCAATTCATTTTTTATCTCCGTGAAGCTTGTGATATTTTCTTACGTAGGGAGCTTCTATCTTACGCTTGGTACGGAAGAAAAGCTCGGTACGGTCCTTGATGGGCAATACCGCAAAGCTGCGCTTTAGTCCCGCACACTTTCCCGCCATAATGTCGGTCAGAAGCTGATCTCCGATGATAGCGGTATTTTCCCTGGTCGTACCCATAGCCGCCATAGCTCGGCGAACCCCCTTACCAAAGGGCTTGCCGCCTCTGTGCATTGCAAAATAGCCAAGCTCGGCGTTAAAGGTCGTTACTCTCTTGGGGTCGCTGTTATTGGAGACAAAAGCCATCTTTATTCCTGCCGCCTCCATAGATTTAAACCATGCAGAAACACTTTCGGTAGGAACGGGATCGTCGTAGGTGACGAGAGTGTTATCGATATCCAGCACCAGACCCTTTATCCCTTCGGACAGAAGGAATTCGGGAGTTATCTCATATATATCATTAAATAACCCGTCCGGGATCAAATATTTTTCTAATATCATATAATATCTCCAAATATAATTTATACTATTTTATCACATTATCCGTATAATTGCAAGCACAGACAAATATAAATATACAACAAGGGGGAGATAAAATGTTTATATATTCGGTAAGGGCGAGTACACTTAAGTTTTTCGGTGCGGTAATACTGTCGGTAGCGGCGCTTATAACGCTTATCTGCTTTATACCCACGGTGGATGCCGAGGGAGCCGAGACCTTTTCGCAGGGAGAAAAGATAAATTACGCAAATATAAAGTCAAACGACGACAGGCTGAAATTTTTATCGCAGTTCGGTTGGGAGGCAGACCCTACACCCACAAAGGAGGAAACTGTGACCATACCCGACGAGTTTGACCGCGTATATACGGGCTATAACGATATACAGAAGCAGGCAGGATTGGATCTTTCAAAATACAGAAACAAAGAGGTCCTTCGCTACTGCTATAAGATAACCAACTATCCCGATTATGACGGGGAGGTCAATGCCACTCTGCTTATATACAGAAACAAGGTGATAGGCGGAGATATTTCCTCGGCAGACGCAAACGGATTTACTCACGGGTTTGAAAAAAGCACTTCATAGAAGTGCTTTTTTTAATGCAGAATGCAGAATTGAGGAGATTTTTGTCGCCGCAATGTCTCCAAAAATTCCATTATTTTCTTTTTTTGGTTGCAACGAAGCCTATGCCTGAAGCCGCAAGCGCACCGAATGCCACTGCCACTCCGATATCAAAGGTCTGTGCGGCATTACCGCCTGTAGAGGTACCTGTAGTTGCCTTCTTGGTGGTGGACTTGGTCGTTACCTTCTGAGTGACCTTGTTACCCTTTTCGTCTGTCACGGCATTGCCCTTGTCGTCGGTAACTACCTCGGTCACCTCTGCCGCGGTGGTAGTGTCAGCCGTTGTAGTATCCGGTACCGTAGTAGTATCATCCGCCTTGGGCAGAAGATTCATATGTATACCGTAGGCGTTTATCTTCCAAGGGGTAGCCATTATTCCGGCAGTTCCGTCAACACAGGTGGTAGCTATGGTAACGTATCTGTGATAGGTTATTCTCTCACAGCCTTCGGGATCATAACGTCTGTCATAGTATATCATAGAACAGGTGATCTCTCCGCCGTTATCGGTTATCTCTGCAGGAGTCAGCGTAACGTCACCGTAGGAAACTTCCTCTATATCCTTACATACGGTATCCCAAGGTATAGCTGCCTCAAAGTGCCAGCCTGTATCGGTAAGTCCACCCTTTGCAGATATAACGTCGCTTACCTCACCCTCATTTGCATGGGTACGATAGGTGCGGATAACATCACCCTCAAAAATACCGAAGCAGTACCATACCGAGGTATCGGAAAGAAATCCCGCATCACGAAGCTTATTAAGGGGGTCAAGTGTGAACACGAATACGTCACCGTCCCAACCGGGTTTGTTACCCACGTCGTCACCGTCGATCCAGTCCTCCTCCTCACAGAGGCTTATCTCGGGAAGGATGATATCTGCGGCAATATAGAGGTACTCACTGTCATATGCGCGCCAAAGGCTGCCCTCTACCTCAACGGGTATAGCACCCCAGCCGCCGTCGGTGTTCGCCTTATTTATGGGCTGAACGCTGCTCCAGCCCTCGCTGTCGGTTATATTGCCGTCGATCGTGGGAGCTCCCCAAGGGCAGTCGATATTACCTATCTCCGCCTGAAAATCCTCGACCTCTGCCGCCACGGGCATAAGCATACCGCAGAACATAAGTGTACATAAAAGCATGGAAAAAATTCTTTTCATTTTGATATCTCCTTAACGAAAGGGGAGTACGGAGCTCCCCTATATCAGCTTATCTCTTCTTCTTTGTCACAACGAAGCCTATACCGGAAACCGCAAGAGCACCGAATGCCACTGCCACTCCGATATCAAAGGTCTGTGCGGCGTTACCGCCTGTAGAGGTACCTGTAGTCGCCTTCTTGGTGGTGGACTTTGCCGTTACCTTCTGAGTGACCTTGTTACCCTTTTCGTCTGTCACGGCATTGCCCTTGTCGTCGGTGACCACCTCTGTTGCCTCTGCCGCAGTCGTTGTATCTGCCGCGGTTGTGGTATCTGCTACGGTTGTAGTGTCCTCGGATACGGGCTTTGCTTCAAGCATAAAGTGCATACCGTAGCACTTAAGCATCCAGGGAGTAGCGGAAGGACCGGGAGTACCGTCAACACAGGTGGTACAGATAGTAGCATATCTGGAGCCTGTAATACGCTCGGTAGCCTCGGGGTCGTATACTCTGTCATAATAGATCATTTCGCTCGAGATCTTGTTACCTGCCTTGGCAAGATCTGCAGGTGTAAATACGATATCGCCGTAGGAGAGATCCTCAACGTCTTTACATATAGTCTCCCACGGAATAGCAGCCTCAAGACGCCAGCCCGTATCGGTAACCGCGCCTGCGGACTTAACGGTATCGGAAACCTCACCGTCGTTTACGTGGGTACGGTAAGTGCGGACGATATTACCCTCAAAGATACCAAAGCAGTACCAAACGCCGGGATCGCTTACAAATCCGTTATTAACGAACTCGCCCAGAGGGTCGAGTGTATACACGAACACGTCGCCGTCCCAGCCGGGTCTGTTGCCTGTCTCGCCTGCGCCCTCTATCCAGTCTTCACCCTCAGAGAGGCTGAGCTCGGGAATATTGATATCAGCCGCAATATAGAGGCAGGTGTCGTCGTATGCACGGTAGATGTTGCCTGTAATTAAAACATCTTCACCGCCCCAAGCACCGTCGGTGTTGGTCTTGTCGATATACTGAGCCCCGCTCCAGCCCTCGGATGCA
>JAFQHD010000136.1 GCA_017398145.1 Clostridia bacterium | reverse complement strand
GTTACAATGATAATTTGCCTTATTGCCTTGATACCTTGCGTTAGACCGAGTTTATCAGTACTCTGAAAGCAGCCGAAGTTGCTTTTTTATTTGCTTATTCCTCACCGTTTGTCAGCTCGTCGATGCCGATAAGAAGGTCGGAATTTCCGCCCATAACCGAAGGAAGCTTGCCGTCCCACTTGTTCCACTTTATGTACTCAACGTAGTCGGGAGATGCAGAGAGAGCCTCCTGTACAAGCTTGATGCTTTCTGCCTCTGCCTGAGCCTGAGTTATCTTCTGCTTTGCCTCTACCTCGATACGGGCAAGGTCCTGCTCTGCCTTGAGAGCCTGCTGCTGTGCGGTCTGCTTTGCCTCAACTGCTGCGTTGAACTCTTCTGAGAAGTCAAAGTTTACGATGTTGAACATCTCGACTGTGATACCGTAGCTGCCTATCTTCTCGGCAAGAGCTTCCTTGATCTGATCGCCTACGGTCTGGCGCTTGGTGATAAGCTCCTCGGCGGTGAACTGAGCACTTACCGCCTTGATGCTCTCCTGAATTGCGGGAACGATGATCACGTTACCGTAGTCCATGCCTACGTCCTGATAGAGCTTAGCGGAGGAAGGGTCGTCAACGTGATAGTTGACCGCAACCACGTAGGAAAGTATCTGCAGGTCCTTGGAGGATGCAGTACCCTGTGTCTCGGTCTTCTGGGTACGGTTGTTCATCTGCACCACCGTCTGCACGAAGGGTATCTTGAAGTTAAGACCTTCGCTCATCATCTTATCCTCAACTGCGCCGAATGTAAGCACTACGCCTGTGTGACCCGCCTTTACCACGGTAAAGCAGGTGCCTGCAAGGATAGCTGCGAGAACTACTACTGCCGCGATGATAATAATGTTTCTTACTGTTTTGTTCATTTCTTTTCTCCTTTTTTCTTTTGTTTTTTATTTTTCAAGCTTGAACATATAAGGGAACAGTTATCAAAAAAACTCATACACCTAAGTGTATGAGTCTTGTTACTTAATGGACACACCGAAGGGATATCCTCTCCCCCGTACTGACGATGCGGCCCGTACAAAGTACGGAACTACTCCCTCATATTGGTTACAGTATATCACGAATTGTTTGGTTTGTCAAGATACTTTTGATGCATAATATAATTCAAAATGCAAAATTCAAAATGCAAAATTATGGAAGATTTTCTCCCTTTAGGTCGAAAATCTACATCTTATTTTTGGTTAGTCGTATTTTATAGTTTATTGCTTTTGATTATTACTTATTATATTTTATATTTGTTTGATTGAACAATAAGTATCAACGAACTCATATATAATCAGATGGAATTTTTGTTGCTTTAAGGCAACAAAAATCACCTCAATTTTGCATTTTGCATTTTTAATTTTTCATTCATAAAATATTGCCGAGGCTTTCACCTCGGCAATTATTTTTTGTTTCAGCCCATCCACTCGTTGATCTTTGCCGCAAGATCTGTACCCGAAACGGTGTTACAGTGGAACAGCATAAGACCGCCGATGTTATACTCGTTTATCAGTCTGCACTTCTCCTCAAGTGACCAGTACTCGTCACAGCTTCTGAACTCCTTAGAGTCAGGGTTGTACCAGCTGACAGAGTGGGTATCCTTGTCAAAGTAGGTATAGTAACCGTTTATAGGCTTGTTATCCTCGTAGTTGATAAGTCCAAGGTCGGAAGCGATAGGTGTGCTGACGTCGCCTGCCCATCTGCCTGTACCGAAGAGACCGATCCAGATGCCAAGCTCTTCGTCGTATCTGCCTTCAACGCCTCTCCATGCCTGTACATATGTACCGGAGCCGATAACGATCTTGTCACGCTGAACGCCCATCTCAAGGCTGCGGATGATATCATCGTATGTACCGTGGCCGTAACCGAAGGAAGGACCGTAAACTGTAGCGTGAGGATATGCAACGGTTCTTGCCTCACCGATCATAAGGTCGTAGTCCATGAAGTTGAAGTAGTCAACGTAATGCTGAAGCTCAGACAGATCCTTGTAGAGGGAGAACGCATAAAGACCGCCGGGGATAGCCATGGTAATAAGGTACTCATAGTCCTCGGGCTTGTTCATCTCTACCTTGAGATCATCCAGCTTTTCGCGCAGCACCTTGAGGAAGTATTCAAGATTCTTCTGTGAAATAGCACCTGTGGGGAACTCGTAGTCAAAGTCTACACCGTCAAGGTCATATTCCTTAACAAGAGCTACAGTCTTGTTTGCAAAGTCCTCACAGTTGGCGTAGGGATAGAGCCACTGCTCGATATCCGCACCGGAGTCAACGGTAAGTGTAAGGATATACTTAAGGTCGGGGTTCTCTGCAGAAGCCTGAGCCTTGATGTTCTTAAAGCGCTTAAGACCGCTGTCGTTGATGGTCTTGGAGGAACCGCTTGCCTTTACCGGAAGCAGGTTGAGGATATCGTAGCTTGCAAAGTCAACGTTACCGTAGCTTGTATAAAGGTCAAGATAACCTACAAATCTGCGCTCGTGCTTTACCTCGGTACGCTCGATAGCGTTGTTGAGAGAGTAAAGGATGGTGGCAGCCTCGGCTCTCGTTACCTTATTCTTGGGGTTAAAGCGGTTGCCCTCGTCAAGCTGCATATAATCGGTCTTGTATGCATACTCAACAGCCTCGGATGCCCAGGCGGAAGCTCTCTTTGTGCCTCTGTCAAGGAGTCTTACCTCGGGGGTTACCTTCTCAAGGTAGATACCCTTGAAGCCAACATAGTTCTTGACCAAGAGAGCGATCTGCTCACGGGTGATAACAGTGTTGGGAGAGAAATTGTTATTGCCTGTGCCGGACATGATTCCGTTCTCATATGCCCATGCCGCGGTAGTAGCGAACCAAGCATTGGTCTTAACGTCATTAAAGATCTTTTTACCCTTGTAGGCATTAAGATCAGCGCCCTCAAAGCCTGCCATAAGTGTAGCAAACTGAGCTCTTGTAAGGGTGGTGTTGGGGGAGAAGACCTTGTCGGACATACCCTTCATATATCCGTTGTCAACAGCCCACTTTACCGCCTCGTAATAATCTGCATTCTTGTTAAGATCCTTGAAGCCGTCTACAGAAGCTGCGCTTGTGGAAAAGATCATACAACCGAATACGGATGCACAAACGAGAACAAGCGAAACTAAAGTCTTAAAATTCTTCATTTTGGGATCCTCCTTAATATAGTGATAGATATAATAATTTTACAGAAAATATATTAACAGAAATAGAACATTCTGTTATATCACGGTTAACACTATTCTCTGAACTGATATTTGTAGAGCTTGGCGTATATACCGTCAAGAGACAGCAGCTCGTCGTGACAGCCTCTCTCGGCTATTCCGTCAGCCGTGAGAACTATGATATCATCTGCATTCTTGATAGTTGAGAGACGGTGGGCAACGATAATAGACGTCCTGCCCACCAAAAGCTCGTCAAGAGCAGACTGGATAAGCATCTCGGTCTCGTTGTCAAGAGCCGAGGTAGCCTCGTCAAGGATAAGGATAGAGGGATTCTTTAAAAACACTCTTGCGATAGATATTCTCTGCTTCTGACCGCCCGAGAGCTTAACGCCTCTTTCGCCCACGTCGGTATCATAGCCCTTTTCAAGGCTCATAATGAAATCGTGGATGTTTGCCTTCTTTGCCGCCTCGATTATCTCTTCGTCGCTTGCACCTAAACGTCCGTATTCGATATTGTCGCGGATAGTACCGCCGAAAAGAAATACGTCCTGTGCCACCATACCGATATTTTCACGAAGCGACTGACGGGTAAGGGAGGTTATATCCTTGCCGTCTATGGAGATAGAGCCGCCGTCAAGCTCGTAGAAGCGGGGGATAAGATGACAGAGTGTTGTTTTACCGCCGCCGCTGGGTCCTACAAGGGCAACCTTGGTCCCCTTCTTTATGTCAAGAGAAAGCCCGCCCAAAACAAGGGTATCCTCTTCTCTGTCTTCGTTGTGATATGAGAAGGTAACGTCATCAAAGGAGATATCGCCTTTAACATCGGTGAGCTCAACGGCATCGGGAGCATCCTCCTCGGGGGTCTCGTCCATTACCTCAAGGAATCTCTCGATTCCGGTCAGACCCTCCTGAAGCTGCTCAAAGAACTGAACGAGCTTGTTGACAGGCTTTAAGAACATGGTGACATAAAGCAGAAAGGCTACGAACTCACCGATATCTATACGGCCGTAATAGAAGAACACGCCGCCTACGGCAAGTATAACGAGATAGAGAAAATCTGTTAAGAAGTTCATTCCCGAGAAGAACTGACCCATATAGCGGTAGCTCTTACGTCTTGCCTCCTTGAACTCGCCGTTGGAGACCTCAAAGCGCTCAACCTCGTGCTTCTCGGAGGTATAGGATTTTGCTATGCGGATGCCCGTAAGGGACACCTCGGCGTTGGCGTTGATCTCGCCTGTTTTTTCCTTTGATTCCTTGAAGGCGTCCTTCATGCGCTTACGCATAAGCACTGCGTAGACTACGATAAAGGGAAGCACCGCGAATACGATAAGGGTAAGAGTGAGATCTATGCGGGCAAGCATAATAAACGAGCCCACAAGCATAATGGAGGATATGAAGATATCCTCGGGGCAATGGTGCGCCAGCTCGGCGATGCTGAAGAGGTCGTTGACTATCCTCGACATGATAGAGCCTGTCTTGTTTTCATCAAAGTATGAAAAGGGCAGTCTCTGGAGATGGCTGAACATGTCTCTAC
>JAFQHD010000135.1 GCA_017398145.1 Clostridia bacterium | reverse complement strand
GTAAGCTCTGATGTCCAGGTAGGAAGATTTGCATCAAGCCATGCAACGAGGATATCAGCAAGCTGTTCATCTGTTGCAGTCATAAGATTTGTTGATCCTATCTTTGCCTGAAGGCTTTCATCCTCAACGAGCATGAAAACAAGACGAAGAACTGAACCGACAACTTCTTCTTTTCTGTTGTTGAGATTCTTGAGGAGCCATTCTACGAGGTTACCGAGGTTTTCGCCCTGAATAAGCTCTTCAACTGTGTCTACTTTATCATCAATAGCTGCTGCGGAAGCAATGAGCGGAACTGATGAGAAAGCGAGTACCATAGCAAGAACAAGTGCTATGATCTTGTTTGTCTTTTTCATAAGAAAAAACATCCTTTCAAAAAAAATTATAACCTTTTCGGACATACCGACGGATTATGTGTATATTTTAAATCCCTCTTATTTAATTGTCAACATATTAATAATTGTATTTTTAACCAATATTTATGTAACAATTTTGTAACATTTATCAGTCCATTTGCGGTCTGTAACGCAGTGAATCATAATTGTTATGCACCATTTTCTTTATGCTATGTCGGAAAATTGTTACTGTTACAGTAAATAAAAGCTCTTCCTTTTGAGTGATTTGCAAGTTAAACAGCTGTCAGAATACATAAAAATTGTCAAAATTGCAGAAATGTTAAAAATTCCTTAAAAAAGTACAGAAATTTTCTTGATTTTATATTCCTCTTAGGCTATACTTAATATGTTTTGAAGCAGACGGAGGGTACAAACATGAAACTTCTTGAAGACAAAATTCTTTCATCGGGAACAGTTCTTCCCGGAAACATTCTCAAGGTTGACTCTTTCCTTAATCATCAGCTTGATGTAAAGCTTCTTAACGAGCTCGGAAAGGAGTTTTACAGGCTTTTTTCTGATTATAAAATAACAAAGATCCTCACCGTAGAGGCATCAGGTATCGCAATTGCCTGCTTTGCAGCCCAGTATTTTGATGTTCCCGTAGTATTTGCGAAGAAAGGACACCACAAAAACATAGGTACCGATGTATACACGGCAGAGGTTTTTTCTTTTACGAAAGGTACAAGCTATACAGTTTTTGTATCAAGAAAGTATCTCTCTTCTGATGATACCGTTCTTATTATCTACGACTTCCTTGCAAACGGACAGGCTGCTCTCGGTCTTAAGTCAATAGTAGAAAACGCAGGCGCAAAGCTTGCAGGCGTGGGAATTGCTATTGAAAAAGGCTTCCAGGACGGCGGAAAGAATCTCCGTGAGGCAGGAGTCAATCTTAAGTCTTTAGCAATCGTTGATTCTATGACTGATGATTCCATCAGTTTCAGAAATGACGGTTGATTAAGAATAATAAAAATATTGGAGGAACCCAAAGTGAAAAAAGTATCAAAAATACTCGCACTCATCCTCGCTCTTTCTATGGTGTTTGCATTTGCAGCATGTAAGAACGAGCCCGCTACCGGCGAAAATGACACAACTGCAGGCGAGCTTGCAGACGTAAAGGTTGGCTTCATCTTCCTTCACGATGAAAATTCAACCTATGACAAGAATTTCATGGACGCTGCTAAGAAGGCTTGCGAAGAGATGGGCATCGAGTATGCACAGAAGACTCAGATCCCCGAATCAAATGACTGCTACGACGCAGCAGTTGAGCTTATCGAGGTTGACGGCTGTAACGTAATCTTCGCTGACTCCTTCGGTCACGAATCCTTCCTTATGAAGGCTGCTGCAGAGTATGAAGATGTACAGTTCTGCCATGCAACAGGTACACAGGCTCACACATCCGAGCTCAAGAACTTCCACAATGCATTCGCATCAATCTACGAAGGCAGATTCCTTGCAGGTGTTGCTGCAGGTATGAAGCTCAACGAAATGATCGAAGCAGGCGAAATCACAGAAGAAGAAGCAAAGATGGGTTACGTAGGTGCTTTCACATTTGCTGAAGTTATCTCCGGTTATACCTCTTTCTACCTCGGCGCTAAGTCCGTATGTCCTTCCGTAACTATGGACGTTAAGTTCACAGGCTCTTGGTATGATGAGCAGAAGGAAAAGGAAGCAGCTGACGCTCTTATCACCGGCGGTTGCGTTCTTATCAGCCAGCACGCTGACTCCATGGGTGCTCCTACCGCATGTGAGACCGCAGGCGTTCCTAACGTTTCCTACAACGGCAGCACGATCAACGCTTGCCCCAACACCTTTATCGTTTCTTCCAGAATCAACTGGGCTCCTTACTTCGAGTATATGATCCAGTGCGTAATGGACGGTAAGGCTATCGATACCGACTGGACAGGTACTCTTGAGACCGGTTCGGTTATGCTTACCGATGTAAACGAGGCAGTAGCTGCTGAAGGTACTGTTGCTAAGCTTGAAGAGGTTAAGGCTGCTCTTAACGACGGTTCTCTTCAGGTATTTGATACTGCTAACTTCACTGTAACTGTTACCGATACTCTTAATGTTAACGCAACAGTTGATGGTAATGGTGTTCTTACTGGTTATATGGCTGATGTTGATACCGATGAAGCTTTCACAGCTGATACTGAGGTTGTTGAAGGCGGCGTCTTCTACGAGTCCAAGTTCCGTTCCGGTCCTTACTTTGACGTAAGAATCGACGGTATCACTCTTCTCGACGAGGCTTATTAATTTCAAAAAGGATAAAGGCGGGGCTTACGTCTCGCCTTATCCTAATTTTGAAGATAGCGCTCTGATAACAGAACGCTATCTTGAGAATTATTATTACGGAGGCTTGAAGTGACGAACCAACCTGCTATTGAGTTAAAAAATATAACCAAGCGTTTCGGCGCAAAGGTCATAGCAAATAAGAATGTCTGTCTTACTGCAAATCACGGTGAGATACTGTCTATCCTCGGTGAAAACGGCAGCGGTAAGACTACTCTTATGAATATGATCTCCGGTATCTATTTTCCCGACGAGGGTCAGATATTCGTAAACGGAGAAGAGGTGGTTATCACCTCTCCCAAGGATGCTTTTTCATACAAGATAGGTATGATACATCAGCATTTTAAGCTTGTTGACGTTTTTACCGCTGCTGAAAATATCGTATTGGGTATTGATGACGGAAAGTATGATCTTAAGAGTTCCACAAAGCAGATCAAGGAGATAAGCGAGCAGTACGGCTTTGAACTTGATCCCGATAAAAAGATATATACTATGTCTGTATCCGAAAAGCAGACGGTTGAGATAATCAAGGTGTTGTACCGCGGTGCGGATATCCTTATTCTTGATGAGCCTACGGCAGTATTGACACCTCAGGAGACCGAAAAGCTGTTCGCTATACTTCGCCGTATGCGTGATGACGGTAAATGTATCATTATCATAACACATAAGCTCCACGAGGTTATGTCTCTGTCTGACAGGGTGTCCGTTCTCCGAAAGGGTGAATATGTGGGTACTGTAGAGACCAAGAATACCACCGAATCCGAGCTTACCGAAATGATGGTCGGTAAAAAGATATCCCTTAATATTGATAGAAGCGACGTTAAGAATACAGAAGACAGGCTTGTTGTTAAGAATCTTAACTGCTTCAACCGTGAGGGTGCTCAGGTGCTTCACGATGTTTCCTTTACCGCAAGATCCGGCGAAATACTCGGTATTGCAGGTATTGCAGGCAGTGGTCAGCGTGAGCTTCTTGAATCAATAGCCGGACTTCAGCATCTTGCAGGCGGAGAAATTATCTATTATAATCCCAAGACAGGCAGCGTCGACAATCTTCGTGACAAGAGTCCCGTTCAGATAAGAGATTTAGGTGTTCGTCTTTCCTTCGTACCCGAGGACAGACTCGGCATGGGTCTGGTCGGTAATATGGATATCGTTGATAATATGATGCTCAGAAGCTACCGTAAGGGTAAGAGCTTCTTTGTTAAGCGTAAGGGTCCTAAGGATCTGGCAACGAAGATAATCAACGATCTTGAGGTTGTAACACCCGGTACCAATACGCCCGTTCGCCGTCTTTCGGGCGGTAACGTACAGAAAGTTCTCGTTGGACGAGAGATCGCTGCTTCTCCTACGGTGCTTATGGTTGCTTATCCCGTAAGAGGACTTGATATCAACTCCTCATATATGATATATAACCTTCTCAACGAACAGAAGGAAAAGGGAGTAGCTATAATATTTGTCGGAGAGGACCTTGACGTTCTTATTGAGCTTTGTGACAGAATAATGGTTATCGGTTCGGGAAGAATTACGGGAACTGTAGACGCAAGAACTGTAACCAAGGATGAAATAGGTCTTCTTATGACCAAAACAACAGACGAGAAAGGAGATAACAATGGCTGATAACACAACTGTAAAGCATCATCGCGAACCGCTATTTCACATAGCTAAGCGTGATGATATGGTATGGTGGAAGGCTTGGCTTATCCGTATAGCTGCCATTGTCATTTCCATCTTTGCTATGAGCCTTGTATCTATGGCTCTTACCGAAAAAAGTCTGTTTGAGACACTTGAGATTATGTATCGCGGTGTTCTTGGCAGAATAGAAGAAGGCTCTACGGTCATGCTGTGGAAATATCTGCAGCAGATTGCCATACTGCTTTGTCTGTCACTTGCCTTGACCCCTGCATTCAAGATGAAATTCTGGAACTGCGGTGCAGAAGGACAGGCTCTTGTTGGCGGTTTAGGAGCTTTGATAGTAATGATCGAGCTTGGTCCTAAGCTTCCTTACGGGGTGCTTATGGTCGTTGTTGTTGCCGTAAGTATACTTGCAGGCGCTATATGGGGACTTCTTCCTGCGATATTTAAAGCCTTTTTTAATACTAACGAGACTCTGTTTACCCTTATGATGAACTATATCGCAACACAGATTATTGCGTATTACGTATACATCAAGGGCGGCGGATCCAACGTAATATCTCCTGTTGCTTACGGAAATTTTCCTAAGGTGGGAGATAACAAGTATCTTGTTAATATTATTATCGTCGCCGTACTTACCGTTGCGATGTATATTTATCTTAAATACAGCAAGCAGGGCTATGAGATATCGGTTGTCGGTGAAAGTCAGAATACCGCAAGATATATCGGTATCAACGTAAAGAAGGTAATTATACGTACAATGTGTATTTCAGGTGCACTTTGCGGTGTTGCAGGTCTTCTTTTGGTTGCAGGAACCGACCATACTATCCGTACAGATACGGTAGGCGGACAGGGCTTTACGGCTATTATGATGTCTTGGCTCGGTCAGTTCAATCCCTTTATTATGGTATTTATGACCGCACTTATCATCTTTCTTAAGCTCGGTGCGGGCAAGGTTGCTGACACCTGCAGGCTTAATTCTTCATTCTCCGATATATTTATCGGTGTCGTGATACTCTGCGTTGTAGGTTGCGAATTCTTTATCCGTTATACTATTAAATTCCGTCATCATAAAAAGGAGGGTAAAGCATGATAGTAAGATTCATTTGCCGTGCCATATTACTTGGCGTTCCTCTTTTGTACGGTTCAACGGGTGAGATAATTACAGAAAAATCGGGTCACCTTAATCTCGGTATTCCCGGTATCATGTATATGGGCGCTATCAGCGGTGTTATCGGATCCTTTCTGTATGAAATGTCCTGTGGTAACGATATTACCAGAATGAATGCATTTCTTGCTATCCTCATTCCTCTTCTTTGTGCTGTTGCAGGCTCTGTGCTTATGGGTCTGATATACAGCTTCCTTACCGTGACACTTAGAGCAAATCAGAACGTAACCGGTCTTGCGATAACCACCTTCGGTATCGGTATGGGTAACTTCTTCGGCGGTTCTCTTATCAAGCTTACCGAAAGTGATATGCCTTCTATCGCTCTTACCAAGACCAGCGGTTTCTTCTCCGCTAAGCTGCCCTTTGCCTCTAAGCTCGGTTGGTTCGGAGAGATATTCTTGTCACACGATTTCTTGACTTATGCGGCTATAATAATTGCTGTGATCACAACGATAGTCCTCAACCGTACCCGTGTTGGTCTCAATCTCCGTTCGGTTGGCGAGAATCCTGCTACAGCGGATGCGGCAGGTATTAACGTTACGAGGTATAAGTATATTGCTACTATGATAGGTAGTGCTGTTGCAGGATTGGGTGGTCTTCAGTATGTTATGGCGTATGCTAACGGTGTATGGTCTAACAATGCTTTCGGTGACCGCGGATGGCTTGCTATAGCTCTTGTTATATTTGCACTTTGGAAGCCTTCTATCGCTATCCTCGGCGCTTTCCTGTTTGGTGCACTCTGTAATGCCAACAACTATATTCAGGGTCTCGGTACAGAGACACAGGAGCTCTTTAAGATGCTTCCTTATGTAGTAACCATTATTGTGCTCGTATTTACCAGTATGCGTAAAAAGAGAGAGCATCAGCCTCCCGAAAGTCTCGGTCTTACTTACTTTAGAGAAGAGCGATAATATAATAAAACAAGCGTGTCGATGACACGCTTGTTTTGTGTTATATCTTTGACTTAATCGTTTTGATGTATTCGGGACTTGATCCGCAGCATCCGCCCAGATACACAGCTCCGTGTTCGATAGCAGGGATTACGTTTGCTACAAATGATTCTACGTCAAACTCCGTAACCGTCTTACCGTCCTTAACTGTCTGAACTCCTGCATTTGGCTTGAATATAAGAGGAAGGTCTGTATGTTCCTTGAACTGTGCAATAACGGGAAGCGCAAGGTCGGGACCGAGGGAGCAGTTGAGACCAACTGCCGCTACGTTAAGATCAGACAATCCGTCTATCATATCCTTTACGGAGTTACCCATAATAGTTCTGCCGTTTTTGTCGAAGCTCATTGTGCAGAATACGGGTACCTCATACTCGTTGGCAACAGATACAGCGATCCTGAGCATCTCTATATCCATAAAGGTCTCGCATACCACCAGATCCGGTTTTTCGCTCATTCCCGCACCGATCTGCTCGCGGTATATCTCATAGCAGGTGTCCTCTTCAAGATCGCCGTAAGGCTCTAAAAGCTCTGTGAGCGGTCCTATGTCAAGAGCAACCTTAACGTCTGTACCCTCGACGGCATTCTTTGCCAATCTTACCCCCGCTTTTACTATTTCTTCAACCGTATAATTTGTTTTTTCAACCGCTTCGCGGTTAGCACTGAATGTGTTTGTGTATATAATGTCCGAGCCTGCTGCCATATATTCTTTATGAAGCTCAACTACGATATCAGGGTTCTCAATATTGAATCTCCATACGGGTATTGTTTTCTTAGCCTTGTCCCATAGACATGTACCGCTTGCACCGTCCAGTAGAAATATCTTCTTGTCCATTTTTCATTCCTCCGTTATATATTGATAGAAATTTGTATTCAGTATTGATCTTGACAGATTAAGTATCTGTTTAATATAATTCTTCTTGCTTTCAATCTCTGAGTCGTCGATCTGAGTGTTGGTTGTGACGGTCAATTCGTTGTCCGGGGCATTAAACCTATAGTTGTCACATATAAAGCTTTGGTTTGCTAAAATTGCAATCTTTTCGCTGTCACTCAAAACATCGCGTCCCATAATAAGTCTGGAATCGTACTTAAATCCAAAAAGATTAAGCAGCGTAGGGAGTATATCGATGGTTGAGCATATTTCATTAACTATCACAGGCTCGTTCATTGCACCTGTCCAACAGATAAAGCTATTTTTGTATTTTTCGAAATCAGTATCGATCTTTTTGCCTGCGAACAAATTATAGTTATATTCATCAAGACCGTAAGGATAATGGTCGGTGGTAAGTACAATTACAGTTCTATCCTCAATGCCCGCTTCTTCAAGCCTTCTCATAAGATAGCTTAATGCCTTTTCAAGCTCAAGATTACTTGAAATATATGCTTTAACGGTAGTCGGATAGTCAAGTTCTTTAACTAAGCTTCTGTTTCTTACACACATTATATTTGCCCAGTTGTACTGATAGTGACCGCTGAAGGTCATATAATACGTGTGGAACTGCTTGCCGCTGTCAATATAATCGTCTACACTTTCAACAATCATATCATAGTCGGATGACGGCCAAGTAGGAGCTATATCAAGCCCGTTGTCGGGAGTTCGGAATACATCATATCCCATATTGGGATGAGTGATGTTTCTGGAATAGTACGTACCTAAAAAATTGTGATATGCATAGGTGTCCGCACCTATAGATTTAAACATATTGCCTAATGCAAAGGGAAGCTCGTTTTTGGATGAGGCGATGAAGCTGTTGTCTTTTTTTGAACGAGAGAGGTCCGGAAAGTTACCTAAACAAAAAGTATACTCGCCGTTTGTAGTAACAGAATCGTAGGATGCGTAGAAGTTATTAAAAATAAAGCCTTCATTTGCCAACCTATATAATGTAGGTGTTATCTGCGCATCAATAAGATACGGCGAAAAGGATTCGGCACATATGGTTATGAGGTTATATCCCTCAAAAATACCCGTATATTCGTTTTTCCTTGTAGGCTCGATTTTAGCAAGCTCGGATGCAAGAGCGGCGGCTTCCGGGGATGCCGAATCAGCTATAATACCGTTAAAGTCAATATCCAACACGTTATATTCTTCAGAAGAGAATTCTTTGATTTCAACGTATAACGATTCTTTATCTATATATTTCTTGGTATAATAATTCCTGAATAAGTTTTGCTGTATCTCAAGACGGGTTGCGGTTAAGACACCGAGATTTTGAACAGAACTGTCTGTGGAAGCATCTATAGAGTGATAAACGTCATATACTGTATAGGCGCCCGTGCCGCCTGCAGTGAGAAGCATAACGCATGCCATATGCGCTATAATGACCGATGCAACACTTATCATGGTTAATTTTGCGTTAAGTCTCTCAAAGCCAATAAAGCCGCCGAAGCTTATGAGCAGAGTCATAAATAAGATTGCCACGATGGCAACGATCGCCCAAGCAGAATCACTGATTCCTTGCTTCAACTGTTCGTTGAAGTTGTTGATCGCATCATCACCCATCTTAATAAGAGAAACAGACATAAATGAGCCGAATATTGTGTAATATACAGTCTGCACACAAAAGTATATACCAATTACAAATATGATTGTATTATACAATATTTTATTGACGATGGCGCTGAACAGGGAAGAGAGAATATATAAGATCAGTGCCGAAGGTATCATAAACAGGGCGGTATACAAAAATCTAATATCGACCGAGCCGACGGTAAAAAGCCTTAATATCAGTTCAAGATAAATAAGAATAAAGTAACTGTATATAAGGGTATAAGTCTTTTTTATCATAATAGGAATAAACTCCGTTAAAAACTTATCTGTATTATAACACATAAATTAAAACAATACAATATTTTGTCAAATTATCGTACAGAAATATAATTTTTAGGTATCTGTACGTGTCAATTAACAAATTTGTAGAATTTTATTCGTTTTTTTTGTTGAATATTTTAATATAAAATCGCTTTACAAAAATATGAAATTAGAGTATAATAGTTATCGGTTACATAACAGCAGCACGACAGATATAATTCTTACGGTAAATATCAATCTTATGGTATCGAAGAGTAATTATTTTACCTGTTGTGCTATTTTTTTCCTTATTTCGGAGGCTATTTATGACACATATGGAGCGTGTGCTGACCGCGATGTCGCACAAGGAACCCGATTATATCCCTGTATATCCCATTCTCAGCGGAGTTACCCGTAATCTGGTTGGAGCAACCTATGAGGAGTGGTCCAATAATGCCGATGTATGTGCAAAAGCGCTTATAAAGGCAGCTGATGAGTACGATCTTGACTGTATCTGTACTCTTATTGACCTTTCTGTAGAATGCGATGCATGGGGTCAGAAGCTTGTTTTCCCTGAAAACGAAGCAGCTCATCCCGATTACAAGAACCTTATAATTGAAGATATCGAGGATTATGCAAAGATAACGAAGGTAGATTACAGAGATTCCAAGCGTATGATGATGCATATCGACGTATGCAAGAAGCTTGTTGCTGAAAAGAAGGGTGAGCTTCCCGTTATCGCTTTTGTTTTCGGTCCTCTCGGTACACTTTCCATGATGCGCAGTCAGCAGGAGATGTATATGGATCTCTATGACGACCCCGATGCTCTTAAGGCTGCGGTTGAGGCAGTAAACGAGACCTTATACGAATACTGTGAGGCTATAGCAGATACAGGTGTTGATGCTATTATGTTTGACACGCTTTTCGCTTCAGGTTCTATTATGTCTGCGGATATGTGGTGCGAGTTTGAGGGTGAATATATCAAGAAGATCTGTGATATGCTCCATGCCCGCGGTGTAAATGTAATGATACACAACTGCGGCAAGGATATCTATTTTGACGAGCAGATCGAATATATGGATCCCTGCGCTATTTCCTTCCTTTATCCTCCCAAGGGCTGTAAGAGCTTTAAGGAATGTAAGGAAAAATACGGTGATAAGCTGACTCTTATCGGTGCCGTTATCCCTGCGGCTGCTGCTATCGGTACAGATGAAGAATGGATCGCAGAGTGCAAGTCCAATATTGATGATATGAAGGCTAACGGCGGCTTTATCCTTGCTACAGGATGCGAATATCCTGCAAATGCAAGCTTTGATCGTGCAAAGATAATGGTTGATCTTGCAAAGACTTATGGCAAATATTGATCTCATTACCGGCTTCCTTGGAGCCGGTAAGACTACTTTTATAAGAAAATATGCTGATTACTTGAATTCTATCGGCGAGACATATGTTGTCATAGAGAACGAATACGGCAGTAAAGGCATCGATTCTATGATATTACAGGCTGATGGAATTACGACGGATGAACTGTTTGGCGGTTGTATCTGCTGTACCTTAAAGGTTGGGTTTCACGATATGCTTCTGTCCTTTTCGGGTAAGGTAGACCGAATAATCGTAGAGCCCTCGGGAGTATACGATATATCTCAGTTTTATACCGTCATGTCAAGTGAAGCTCTTAAGGGCAAATGTAATATCGGGAACGTTATATGCGTTGTGGATCCCACAAAGCTTAAGAGTCTTGATGCTTTATCTCTTGATTTGCTTCGCCGTCAGGTCGTTACATCCGGTGCTGTGATCTTTTCGATGGAAGATGATGACAGATATCTGTCTATTCTCAACGAACTAACTGGGATAACGGCAAATGTTATAAGATATAATGATCTTCATAAGCTTTATAAATGCGGTTATGTAAAAACAGACCTTACAGCAGAGCTTACACATTCCGCCGAGTATCTTTCTACACTCGTCAGACCGTTACCTTGTGAAGATATTGAAGACAGGATCAAAGCTCTATTTTCAACATCTGAGGCAGGGAAGATATTACGCATAAAGGGCTTCTGGAACGGATATCTGGTCAATGCGATAGAAGGACATATTGAATTTTATAAATGTAACGGTGATGAGGGTCTTAACGTTATAGGTCTCGGTATCAGCCGTAAAAAGATTTTAGAGGTGCTTAATAATGGAGTTGTTCGAAAAGAAGATAAGTGGGGAGAACATATTTGACGGTGTCGTGCTTCATGTGCGAAAGGATACGGTAGAGCTGCCAAATGGCAATACGAGTATAAGAGAATATATACATCATAACGGTGCCGTATGCGTTATTCCCATAACCGATAAGGGTGAAATTATACTTGAGAGACAGTTCAGATATCCCATCGGCAGAGTGGTCACGGAGATCCCTGCCGGCAAGCTTGAGATAGGCGAGGACCGCGTTGAAGCGGCAAAGCGTGAGCTCGAGGAGGAAACAGGCTACAAAGCAGGAAAGATGGAATATATCGGAGAGTTTTTAGGCTCACCTGCCATCCTTGAAGAACGTATCACAATGTATCTTGCAACCGAGCTTACCAAGACCGAAACAAATCTTGACGAGGATGAGTTTCTTGAGGTATTTACGATGCCGCTTGAAGAAGCATACGAAAGGGTAATGGCTAACGAGTTTGCCGATGCAAAGACACAGCTTTGTATTCTTAAGGCTTATAACATATTAAAAAAATGAAGCGGAATTTCCGCTTCATTTTTTAATATTCATCGACAAATTCCTTTGGATCTCCCGTGAACTTGAAGAATACCGAATAGTTATTTACCTCAAAATCGTTATATTTTGCATTTTCTTCGTATTTTACGCTGTATTCGTCGTATACGTTGACCCTGCAGTATATATCATCGGGCCCTACGCTGTCACAGGGAACAAGATATTCTATGATCTTATTTAATCTATCAAAGTCTTTGTCATCATCTTCAAGGTAATAATAGTAATCATACAGATCCGTTGTATTGAAGAAGCTGATATTTATTTCTTCGAGCTCATCCGGGTTCTTGAGTAATTCGACTACTTTGTCTGTTGTTGCTTTATCATCTGTCAGTTTAACAAATTCATTTGCGGTTTCATCGAAAACGGTGTAGATGGGGATATAGAAATCATAGGTCTTTGCGCCGTCGATTATGGTCACATTGAAATCGCTCATAGCATTGTTTATTGTATTTCCGTATGCTAACATATACCAATCTTCAAAGTCAAGCTCCGCTACCTCTTTTCTCATAAGGCTGTACATACGTTCAGCCTCTGAGTCGGGTATAGACTTACTCATATCGTACGTGTCGATATATACATAGCTTGCATCGGGAAGTGTGCAGAAGGTCTCCTTATATTCCTTGCTATCTTTAAGACCGTTGAGGATCGTATTTAAGTTCTCCTCGCTTAAGATAAGATATCTCTGATGCTCAATGCCGTCAACGCATATAGTGACAGTAATTCTTGAGCTGAAATTTTCATAGAATCTGTCGTTGTGGATCTTATTGATATTTTCGCTCAATACACCTGAGATTATCTCTTTGATGTTACCATCTTTAAGTTTTATCTTCGAACACTTCATTTCAAGATAAGATGAAATATCATATACGTATTCGTCACTTTGATCCACCGTTATATATTCTATCTCATCAGCAGCAGGCTCAAATGCAAGATACGAGTTGTACATCGAAGACATACCGAATATACAAGCTATGTTCAAAATAACAACTATAAGCAGCGCCGGAACCGTTTTGAAAGCGGTCTTGAATTTCTTTGTGGTAATGATCTCGTACAGGAAGTATACCACGAGAGCGGCGATATATATCATTACGAGAGCAAACATATCCGGACCGCCGAACGTCTCCAAACCTGTAGACAGAACGAATATGCCGCCGCAAGCGAAGATACATACGACCATACAGAAGGTAATACGGATCGCTGCCTGAAGATACTTGTTGAGCGCGGGATATCCTGCGCTCTCACTCTTACGGAATCTGAAGATTATAAGTGCAATTGCGGCAATAACCAGAGCAAGTACTATAGTATAGATCGCGTTACTTATGTTGGTAAAGCTGATATCAAAATCAATCGACAGGAAATTGAATCCCACGGGCAGTGCATCACCAAAGCTGCCGTTACGGGGAGCGATGGGTATATTTGACATAACCGTCTCTTTGAACATAAAGGTCAGATAATCCGGCAGTATCAGTATAAGACCCGAGACGGCAATGTTTGTAACGAGTGTACCCGTCAAGGTCATAGCCAAGGTCACCGCAGCCGAGCAGTAAAGGGATGCGGCAAGAATATTCAGCGTTGTAAGCCAAATATTGACCGAGTTAAGGGTAAAATACTGAGGGAAGATACTATTGGTGATAACACCGATAAGAGTGGTAAGTGTACATATACCAATTATCCAGGTACATATCGCTGCATAATAGCTTAAGAAAAGACAAATACGCGTATCTGCTATCGAGTGATAGAAATCGGATGCCTTGCGCTTATTGAGAAAACTGAACAGACTGAGTGCTAAAAGCGGTGCAACGACATAGATCATACCGTAGAGCAGGGGATTTAATTCAATAAAATCAACACCTCTTGCTCCGCCGGAATAATCATAGGTGATCTTATCGATCGCATTACCGACAGGTATAGCGATGACCTGAATAGTAAGTATTATAAATGCCATTATACCTATCAGCTTAGTCTGTCTCAGACCTTCAAGATAAAGCTTTAATGAAAAGATTCTTTTCTTCATTTTATCACACCTCCTCAAACAGACCTTCAAAGGAGTAGCCTAAGGCTTCCATTTCATAAGTGAATATTTCCTCGAGTGAAAGAGGAAGAACCTCGAGAATAAGGGGCTGCATCATTGAGAGCTTTGAAACGGTCTCATCACGCTCGCCCTTGACTATCATATTGGTTACGCTTCCTGATTTGTGGAAGGAAACAATATCGATACCTTCAAATTTTGATTTGTCATACTCATCCGCAAAGGCAATCTGTATCTTAAACTGCTTCGTCTTAAGATTTCCTATGTCACTCTCAAGGACAAGACCGCCCTTGTGCAGAAGTGCAAGCTGGTCGCAGGTGTCTTCAAGCTCACGAAGTGAATGGGATGTAATGATGGCGGTCGCCTTACGTTCAACCACGTCATTGCATATCAGCTTCTTTACGAGGTTTCTCATAACAGGGTCAAGACCGTCAAAGGTCTCGTCAAAGAAGATATACTTTGTTCTTGCAGCAAGGGCAAGTATGGTCGATGCCTGACGGCGCATACCCTTGGAAAAGGAATTTAGATTTTTCTTGGGGTCAAGATTAAAAGTATTGGTCAGATATCTGAATGTATCATAATCAAAATTAGGATAGACAGTGTTATAGAGAGCAGCCATACGGTTCATGTTGGAATTGGCGAGATAATATACGTCATCAGGGATAAACGCTACCTGGCTTTTTGCTGCGGGGTTTTCCCATACACTCTCGCCGTCGATAGTCACCTCGCCCGAATCGGGACGGTATACACCCGAGATCATACGCAGAAATGTTGATTTGCCTGCACCGTTTGAGCCGACCATACCGTATATACAGCCATCTGGGATCGTGCAGCTCAGATTGTCTATAGCTGTAAACGTATCAAATTTCTTTACGGCGTTTTTTGATACTATCATTATTTTACCTCCTTAATCATTATAGATAGAGTTGATTATGCCGAGTATATCCTCTTTTTTAGTGCCTGCTGTGGCAAGCTCCTTTACCAAAGAGGAAAGTACGTCAAGCTTTTCACGTTTCTTTTGATTTACGATCTCTTTAGCGTTTTCTGTTACAAAACAGCCCTTGCCCGGAACAGAGAAGATGATACCTCTAAGATCAAGCTCAGAATATGCCTTTTGGATCGTATTGGGGTTTACTGACAGAGAAACCGACAGATTGCGTACGGACGGTATCTTATCACCGGACTTGAGAAGTCCGTTCGATACGTAGTCCTCTGCCTGCTTGATGATCTGCTCGTAAACCGGTACTCTGGAAAAGACATCGATCGAAAACATTATTACCTCCTTAAGTGTACTATGTATGATAGTACACTTATTATAACAAGATGTTTTCTATTTGTCAATATAATTATAAATAATTATGATTAAGAAAATAGTATCAAAATACTTAAGATTTCCTTAAGGCAACTTAAAAGAGAAAAATGCAGCAATCAAATGCTGCATTTTTCCATAATATCTTTTACGTATTCATATATCGGTTGATATTTGCTCTTGTCAATATCGTCACGCTTAAGTATGAGCTCAAGTGCCTCGATATCCCCCGCTTCTGCCGAAAGTGTAAGCCAGGGAAGAGCTTTTTCACCGTCTCGGTACATCTTGGCTATAGCTGTATATGCGGATATATATCCGAGCTTACCGGCTTCCTCGTAACGCTCACGCTTGTTTTTAGCGTTCTTGGGGACTGAGTGGTACAGCTCCTCGCCACGTACAAGCTCGGTGTGTATAGCGCTTAATTTAGCCTTATTTGCGGCGGCTTTGTTGTACCAGTATTCCGCTGCACTCCAAGCCTTGGGAATATCCTTATCCATTGTATAACGGGTTATAAGTACAAGCTGAGAGGGAAGATGATCCATCTTTGCCGCTTTTGTGTAGAGATCAACAGCTTTGATCTTACTTTGCGGCACGCCGTCGCCCTTGAAATAGCAGTTAGCAAGAGTATATATAGCTCTTATGTCCCCGCTGTCAACTGCCTTTTCAAGCTCGTTAACTTCAGCTTCCGTCTTTTCTGTATATTCTTTAGGCAGTGCAGACATAGCTTTTACTGCCGGAGCAAAGCCTTTACTTGCCGCAGATTTGATATAGGAAGCGGCTTTTAAAATATCCTTGTTTATGCCGGATATGCCGTTCATATAAACCATAGCAAGCTGATATTCGCATACGCTGTTACCGAGTGTAGCACCCATATTCCAATATTCCATTGCTTTCGAGAAGCACTTGTCGCAGCCGTAACCGTATGCATACATAACAGCTAACTTTGAATATGCGTCACCATTCGCAGCTTTTTCAAAACATTCGATTGCTTTTTTATATGACTTGGGTGTTCCGATGCCGTTGTAATGAAGTTCACCCATCAGCAGATATGCACCGCTGTTACCCTTTGTCATTAGGTATTTAACCAGCTTGATTGCTTCTTCGTATTCCTGCTTGGTTACATGCGCATATGCATCATCTAATAGCTGTGCTTCTGTTTTTTCTTTGCCGTATGAAAAACCGAAGGCAACGCCAAAGGCGGTTGCAACGTCGATTGCCAGATTTTTATCGACACCTTCCGACATCAAAATTTCAATTGCAATCTTTGTTGCGTTTTCCTGTCCTTCGTTATCATCATTTTTTGCTTGTGCGATTATCATAACAGCACCGCTGGCCAGTGCAAGTTCTATTACGGAGGTGATATCTTCACAGCCTTTTGTGCTGGCTGTGAAGATATTCATAAATACATCTTTGTTGTCAATTACACATTCACCCTTAGCGTCAATAATTGATGTCAGGGCAGAAACTAAATACTGATTCATTATCATTCCTTGTAAATTCCAAATTTCTTAAGTGCATATCTGTCGGTAAACAGTGCACACTTGTCACCGTCCCACTGTTTTTCGAGAGAGAATGTATCGGGAGATGAAATCACTTCAATATCAATATGGTGGTGAACACCCAAAAGATTGAGATTGGATGTGTAAAGTCTCACAGTGATCTTATCACCTATGTTGATCGTGTTAAGCGTGCAATGCTGATTGAATAGGAGTTTGTTGTGGAGCACTCCATTGACATAAATATCGGCGCATACATATGAACCTTTAAGCCAAAGCTCTTTGCCACCGCCGGTATATTCGGCTTCAAGCACAATACTGCCTGTAAGGAAAGGATATCCGCTTTCTGTAATGTTAGCAAGATCTATACCGCCTTCTGATTTCTTTATGGAGAAAGAGCCGGTATATGCGATATAATCGTGGGGGTGATATTCGAACTTATCTCTTTCGGTGTTAACCTCGAAGTCACCGAAAAGGTAGATGGATTCGATTTCAGTATCAAAACAGAGACAATTACGCAATGATTCAGATACTCCACCGTATAGAACATAATATACGTAGTCACGCTGGAAATAGTCTATCTCGCATATGATCTCGTTTATACCTTCCTTTAAATAATCGGTTATAGCCACCGAGGCGATATGTCTGTCAAGCCACCAATCATCACCAAGAGTGATTTCGTTACCGTTTACATATACCTTCTGGGATGCCAGCTTTTCTATGGCGCAAGAAAGCTTTGTTGGTATAGACTTAAGATCAAATTCGAACTTGAGCCATAACTTACCTTCGTATCTTTCTGATAAGAGGTTGTCCTTGATACGGATTATAGGTCTAACGTCGCTGTATTCCTTGCCGTCATAGGAAATTCTCGCATAGTCAAGGGTAAATGAGTTTTCGATATTCTCGCTTACCTTGAAGGGTGTGTGTTCGGCAGGAGTTAAATCCTTTTTGGGCTTGATTTCACACTTTTCTTCAAAGAGTATGTATGACTGCACCTTTTCAAAATCAAGAGTAAATTTAATGCCGTTATCTGTCTTAACAGCATCAATACCCTTTGTTTCAAGCGTTGCCATATCGATTATTGACATATAATCAACACCTTTAATGTTAAACTCAACATTATTATGATCAAGCTTATGTGAGAGATTAAGCACATAATAGAGTCGTTTACCGTCAACTCTTCTGCTCTGTACTCTGATGTCCTGCGCTTCAGCTCCATCGTAGCGAACATTGATTTCGTTAGTATTACAGTATTCACCGATGGTAGAGTTAGGTTTAAGCCAGCTCAGATCAGCTTTTCTTCCTTCGATATACTCAGGAAGCGTATCACCGTAAACTGCCAGCTTTCCGCCGTTGGCAAGATATTCCTTGAGTAACGCTGCGGTTGAAGCGTCAAGAGTATGTGTCAGGGGAAGTACAACTTTATCATAGGTACACTGTCCGACGATTATCTTGTCGCCCTCAACTCTGCCGTATTTAGCAATAAGGGTCTCATCGCCATAGTGATAGAGGAGTTGATTCTGTGACAAGCAAGTGGTACAGTTAGCAAAATTTTCTTCGATTGCCATAAACTCAGGCGTTACTGTGTCACGAAAATACTTCATATAAGCACTTCTGATGGGGTGTATAACCAGAATATCAGCTACTTCAGTACCTCTGGAAAGGGTAAATCCGAGGTTATTGAAATATTCATTGAATTCCTTGAGCGAGGACTGCCATGTAGAATGTTCAGAGTAGAATGCGGGGTAATCGCGCTTGCGCTGTCCTCTTATAGAAAGGGGATAAAGATGCTGACACATCATGTTTACGCCGCCGTAGTACTGATGCTCGGCAACCTTTTTTAACTGCAGAGGAGTGATATCCCAACCACAGCAAGCAAACATTTCGGAAAGTACTTTCTTTCTGCCAAGCTGTGCGGCAACAGAGCCAACCTGCTTGTGAGATATATCATTTCCTGCGGTCTTGCCGAGATAGTCGACACCCGGAATGTGCATATATTCGTAGAAGGGCATAATACCGCCGCAACACCACATCTGACCGCCGAGGAACTTTTCCTCGATCGCGTGTCCTGTTATCTGTATGCCGTTCTCCTCGAACCACTCGTACATAACCTTGATGAAGTTGTTGGTGAAAAGCTCGTTACAGAGCTTGTAGTAATCGTATCGAAATTCTTCGGATCCTTCGTAATCAACAAATAGAGCAAGGAGTCCGTCAAGCACGTTATATCCGTAACGGGGCTCGAACTCTGTGTACATCATATCAGACCATACAGTATGCCATCTGTAATACTGAGGCTCGTCTGTAAAAAATCCGGGCATTGTTTTACCGAACTCATCGCCGCAACGCTTTTTGTAGTCGACATGGGTTGCTTCAATAAATTCCATGGTTATACGGGGATTCATTGTGTCAACATAGGAAGAGTCGGCACGGCGATATATCGTATGATATTCCTTTGCACCACAGTCTTCTTTTACTCTTGTACATTTGTTATCTTCGAGTGTGTACACAGCAAGAGCCTCAGGATCGAAATGATCAAGGATCTGATAATCAAGCCAATGGGCATAGTTTTCATCACAGGTCAGAAGCTTTCCTCCGGCAAAGCCGCTGGGCCAGCCGTTCTCGTCATATGCCCAGGCTTCCATATCCAGCTTTTTTGCTTCCTCAATACAAGCGTTGATACAGTCGTACCATTCATCGCTTAAATACTCGGTCTCAAGACCGCTTCTTGCATGCATAAAGAAGCCTTTCATTCCAAGCCTCTTCATATCGTGGATCTGTCTTATGAGATCCTCTTTATTAAGCTTGTCATTCCAGCTCCAGAAAGGGATAGAGCCGTATTCATAGCTGTTTTTCCTGATTTCATCAATAAACTTTTTCATAAGTCTTCCGTCCTTATATATAGTTAATTAATTCTACCATATATATTTGTTTTAGTCAATGTTTTACGGTTGACAAGATGAACAAAAAAGGTTAACATATAGATATAAATTCATCGGGGTATTTTATGAAAAGAATTATTGCTATATCGTTGATCATCCTTTCTTTTTTTACAGCATGTACTACAGAGGTTATACCCGTTCCCTATACAACAGATACCGAATCCATTTATATTGAGGCGGACCAACCGAAGGTAACCGTGGAGTTTGTAAATAATAATTCGTATTCAGAAATAGGTATAACCGAGGGTATGAACGAGGTCATCAAGGAATACTTCGTCAGATATTTTTCGTCTTTTGGTGACTATACTGATAATGTATTTGACGATATTTATTATTTTAATACTGAATATGAGCGCGGTATAATCAATACTATGGTTGCATATCAGAATCAAATACGAAGGGTCATGGCGATAGATCTCGGATATTCTTCGGCAACGGTAGGTGTTACATATAGGTCTGTAACCGAAACTTCTGACGGTTATGATGTCTATCTGACACAAAACGATTATATGAATTATAACTTTGTTCCGGATACGGTTTCTTATACAAGCGATATAGAGCATCATTTTATTTTGAAAGAGATCGACGGCGAGTTTTATATAGTAAAACACAGCGAGATAAGCGGAGTATATGAACTTATAACTCAGCGCTATGAAAGCTATCTGAGAGAAAACAGACTTACTCTTGCAAATCTTACATCTTCACAGATAACAGAAACACTTGATGAATTGAAGACACTCCTCGTTGACGATGTTACAAGCAAGCTTAAAGACGCAACACAGCAGCGGGAAGAATATAATAAGGCTCCCGATGCTTATGTATCTCTTTTGACAGCTGATAATCCCTATAATGTCGAAAATGCTCTTAAATATTCCTATGAATGGGTAGGACAGGTGGAGTATAAGCGCAATCCTGCTTATACAGCTTACGATATATATGGCGGCAACTGTAATAACTATACATCTCAATGTCTTTTTGCCGGTGGTATACCTATGGATCTGCAGGGAAAGCAGTGGAAATGGTACGGTGAAGATATCAACAATACAGGCGGACGGTACGGCAGATCCTCAAGCTGGGCAGCTTGCGAATATTTCTATGAATACTGTGTTGAGAATACCGGGTTTGGTCTTGTTTGCGATATTAACGGAAATCTCTACAGCGGAAGACCCGGAGATATAATCCAGTATATTTCCGACGGTATAGGTGTGCATTCTGTCATTATCACGAAGGTTATCTATGACAGTGACGGAAACGTAATTGATTATCTCGTAAATTCCAATACTACAGATAAGATCGACTGTCCTATGAGCTTGTACGGTTATACCGATTTCAGGCTTATAAAGATAATAGGATATAATAAATAACTAAAAGGCGTCTTTTGACGCCTTTTAAAAACCCTTACTGTTATTGGCGGTTCTTGCTTTATTTGCGGTGATAACGGGGAAGAATTTATATCTATTCAAGAAGACAAGATTGATAAATATATGGAATTATTTATGTATCCGCAAACTTTTTATAGAAGCAGAGATACAATTATAGCAGAATCGTTTTATTTTGAACAACCCATTCATCCTAAAAAGAACAAAATTTAATATCCTTTCAAATAATAAAAAGCCCTTTACGATCAATTTCGCAAAGGGCTTTCTGTTAAATGAAAACCAACTTGACGAAAATCCGATTATGCTCTATAATGAAGGCAAGAAAAGAGAACGGATATTATTGTGCCATTATAGAAAACAAGGACGGAACAGGAGATAAGTTATGAAAAAGCTGCTTATATTTATCGTATTTGTTTTTTCATTGGCTATCTGCCTTTCCGGCTGTTATCCAAACAAGGAAATGTTCAAGCAGGAAAATGCCGACAGTGTTGCCGTAAAAGGTATTGAAATGATGCAGTTCTGATCATTCCACTCTACGGTTATATGATGGTGATATATTGGTACGGAGCGAAAATAAGAACACAGATAAAATTGAATTTACAATATAAAAAGGAGAGGATAGTATTATGGCATTTTGTTCTGAATGCGGGCAGAAGATAGAAGGAACAGTTAAGTTCTGTACTAACTGCGGCGCACCGATAAAGAAAGCTCCCATAAAAGAAAATAAACCCAAGGACTTTAGCCGTGTCAAGTTCAAATGGACCTTCCGTGACTATCAGCAGACTGTTTTGGATAATTCCAAAAAACATCTAAAGGACAAAAGGATACATATCGTGGCTGCTCCGGGCAGCGGTAAGACCATACTTGGTCTTGAGCTTGTAAGAAGGCTTGATGCCCCTGCGCTTGTTATGTCCCCGTCGGTTACTATCCGCCAGCAATGGGGCGAGAGATTTGCCGAGGCGTATATGCCTGAGGGTGAGGCTTCCGAAGATTATGTTTCATACAATCTTGCCAAGCCCAAGCTTATCACCTCCGTTACCTATCAGGCACTTCATGCCGCCTTTACCAAAGCCAAGGTAAAGGCTGAGGCGGACGAAGAGGAGCTTATGGCGGAAGAAGAGCTGGATTTCAGCGATTTTGAACTGCTTGATACCATAAAGAAGGCGGGCATTACTACCCTGTGTCTTGATGAGGCACACCACCTTAAAAGCGAATGGCAGAAGGCTCTTGAAAAGTTTATAGAGCTGCTCGGCGACAGTGTTAATATTATCGCCCTTACCGCCACGCCGCCCTACGACAGTACCCCCGGTGAATGGAACAGATATATTACTCTCTGCGGTGAGATAGACGAGGAGATATTCGTTCCTCAGCTTGTGCTTCAGAAGACACTCTGCCCTCATCAGGACTATGTGTATTTCAGTTATCCCACAGAGGAAGAGCTGGAGCTCTTAAACACCTACCGTGCAAAAGCAAAGGCCTGCGCAGATTCTGTAATCAAAAGCGGTCTGCCAAGCGAGGCTATAAGGATTTCGGGTGTTATGAAAAACGATGAGCTTCTATATGACAATATAGAGGATTTTGCCTGTCTGATCTATTGTGCCGAACAGAGTGGAAACCCTGTATCCGCCACCCTTGCAGATAAGGCATACGAGGGCAGAAAGGACAGAAAATATACCCTTGCCACGGCACAGCGCGCCTTTACCTTTATAATAAACAATCCCGATATATTTGGAGAGATATCGGAAAAGCTGAATGATATTTTATCTTCTCAGGGTCTTATCGAGAAAAAGAAGGTCTGTCTTGACTCTACAGACAAGCTGAATAAATTGCTTATATCCTCCAAGGGCAAGCTTAAAAGTATCTGCCGTATAGCCGATGAAGAATACAAAAATCTCGGTGACTCACTGCGTATGCTTATCCTTACCGACTATATCAAGAAGGATATGATGTCTGTTGTGGGTACAGATAATGATATCCATGCAATAGGCACCGTTCCTGTGTTTGAGGCATTGCGCCGAAGCTGTCCCGAAACGACCAAGATCGCCCTTCTGTCTGGAACGCTTGTTATCCTTCCTAATACCGCGGTAACGGCGGCAAGCGAGCTTGCAAAGGCGGAAAGCATAGAATGTAAGGTGAAGCCAATATCCGCAACCGAGCACAGCGAGGTGTATTTCAGCGGTTCAAACAAGAACAAGGTGTCGCTTATAACTAGGCTTTTCGGTGACGGACATATAAACATACTTATAGGCACAAAATCCCTTTTAGGCGAGGGTTGGGATTCCCCTAATATTAATTCGCTTATTCTTGCCAGCTTTGTAGGCAGCTTTATGCTGTCAAACCAGATGCGAGGCAGGGCTATCCGTATAGACAAAAAGAACCCCGACAAGATATCAAACATCTGGCATCCCGTTACCCTTACCCCAACCTCCGACAACACTGAGGAGATAGAGGGCGAGGACTATGCCACACTCAAACGCAGATTTGCCTGCTTCCAGGCTCCTGCCTATAACAGCGACGTAATAGAAAGCGGTGTGGACAGACTCGACGTGATCAAGCCGCCCTTTACTCCCGAGGGTATAGACCATATAAACGAACAGACACTTGCTCTTGCCCGTGACAGAAAAGCCGTAGCAGGACGCTGGAACAACACCGTTAAGGGCAGTGCTCATCCCGAGGTGGTAGAGGTTAGCGAGGTGCCCGCTGAGGTGCATCCGGCAAAGGCTGTATACAAAAACAAGCTCCATGCCATCATACTTGCCGTTGGCGTTGCCGTAGCGCTGTTGCTTGTGATCCTCGGCGGATTTTTCGGCAAATTCATAGGTCTTGCAGTCGGTATAGTACTTGCCGTTCTGCTTATAGGCAAGCTGTCATTTATATCAAGTAATGCTTCTCCCGAAAAGAGTATAGGTTCTCTTGCAGGTGCCGTTCACAGAACGCTTCGTGATTTAGGCGAAATAGATTCAGGCAGAGTTAAAGTTTCCAAAAACGAAAAAACAGGCAGCATCACCTGTTCTCTTGAGGGTGCTTCTGCCCGAGAAAAATCGGTATTTTCGGATGCAATATCCGAGATGCTCTCTCCTATCGTTGATCCCAGATATATATTGGTATATAAGGGCAGATTCGGTCACGACTGGAGCCGCAGCTACGCATGTCCCGCAGTCATCGGCAAGAATAAAGAAAACGCCTCTGTCCTTACAAAATACCTTAAGGGTAAAAGCGGTAATTTTGACCTTGTGTTTACAAGAAATGCCGAAGGCCGTAAGGCTCTGTTCCATTGCAGACGTTATTCTTATATCAATCTTAATTCCAAGCTCGTAAAGAATAAAAAGACCCTTAAATAAACTAAAAGAGATGAGCCTTGGCTCATCTCTTTTCATATTTCTCGAAGATATAATCGGTGAAATAAGATACCAGATAACCAAGTATCTGCTCACCTCCCTCGGGCATTTGATCTGTAGATATATTTATATATTCACCGTCACAAAGGTATAGGTATGCAGTATTTACATTTCAAATACGTTGAGGGCTTCTTCTCTGTATCCTATAAGGAGATATTAAAGAACGGAGACCCAAAGGTTCTTGCCACCTCCTGCCGTGACGTCATCGACGAATATCTGTCAAACAATCAGTTCTTAGACAGCTGTGTGTGCGGCCGTATGACATTTTTCAGGCTTATAAGATAATAGGATATAATAAATAACTAAAAGGCATCTTTCGACGCCTTTTAAAAATCCTTTCGCATTTGTTCGATAGCACCCTTTTCAACCCTCGATACCTGTGCCTGTGATATCCCAATCTCTTCGGCAATTTCCATCTGTGTTTTACCTTCAAAAAATCTCATGGATATTATTGATTTTTCTCTGTCGTTTAATTTTCTTATAGCCTCGGAAAGAGCGATATTCTCAAGCCATACCTCGTCGGTTGATGTTTTATCGCTTATCTGGTCAAGAACATAGAGCGAATCTCCGCTTCCTTGATCGTTATAGACGGGCTCGTAAAGAGATACGGGATCGACAATAGCCTCAAGTGCTGCTGTCACTTTCTCGTTGGTGCATTCTATATCTGCCTTTCTCAGGTATTGCGTGATTTCGTCTATCGTCGGATCGCGGTCCATCTTTTTTGACAGCTTTTCCTTAGCTGAAAGCGCATGATACGCAAGATCTCTGACCGATCTGCTTACTCGTATAATATTATTGTCTCTCAGATATCTTCTTACCTCACCTATTATCATAGGTACGGCATAGGTGCTGAATTTCACATCAAGCTCTGTATTGAAATTATCCACCGCCTTTATAAGTCCGACGCACCCAACCTGAAAAAGGTCATCGGGGTTCTCACCGCGGTTTCCGAATCGCTGTATAATACTTAAGACTAAACGGAGATTTGAATCTATCAGCTTTTGTCTTGCCGGCATATCTCCGCTTCTTGCTTTGAGTAATAATTCCTTTTTCTCTTCATCCGAAATTGTTTTTAATTCAGCGGTGTTGACTCCGCATATTTCAACTTTATTATAATACATTCAGAAGTCCTCCGTTTATACTGTTAAAAGTATTGACAGAGGACTTTATCTGTTATACAAGCAAGTATTGGCAATAAAATAAACGGCTCGTTTGAGCCGTTTATTTTATTAATTAATTTTTGTAATTAACGAACGCAACAGCGGGTATAGCTCTGCTCAGCTCTTCATTATAGCTTCCGAGAGTAACCTGTGCATAGAACATAGCTTCTGTATTTCTGTTATAACGTACACCCTCGATCGTACCGCCGTCGTATTCAACGGTTACCGTGTCTTCGTCGGTTATAACAGCATCAAGATACTCGACCCACTGACCGTCAACCAGTATGTCAAGACCGAAAATGATCTCGTCGCCTGACTCATCAAAGGATCTTAAGCCGTCGGCTACGTAGTTGAAGTTGATCTCGACCTTGTTATCACTGACATAATTTACATCCTTTAATACGGGTCCTGAGGTGTAGTTGATATCATAACCCTCGATATCATAACCTACCGACAGAGCCATATTGGCAAGACGAGCTGCCTGAAGGTGCTTGATGTAGGGATGAATGTTATTTTCCCAGTTTACGTCGTAGAAGAAGTCGGAGCATGCTACGACATAGGAGTTATCAAGTATCTGAGGAATAATGCCAACCTCGGTACGAACTGCTCCTGTAGGAATATAATGCTGTATCTTGTTGGGATTGTAGCTGGGGAAGCATGAGGGGAATTCCATTACGTAAACAGGGAAGTCGTTATTACCCATATGCTCACGGTAATAGGTCATAAGCTCTGCAAACTGAGTCTGGAATGTACCCTTGGATGAGTCAAGCAAAGTCTCTCTTGTGCTTGCCCAGTCGCTCTCGCCCTGATACCAGAGAATACCTGCTGTAGAGAAGTTGATGAGAGGATATATCTGCTGATTGTATGCAAATCTTGTATACATCGTGGGGTTTGCAAGATCACCTGTAGCGTAACCCTCCATATTTACACCCTTGAGGTAATAGAAGTACTGACCTGTAGCTTCGTTGTACGCCTCTGTACCCCATTTTTCTGCAAGCTCATTGGGGGCAAAAGCAATGAGAGGGAAGCCCGAAGCGTCAATCTCAATAACACCGATAGGAGTATCGGTAACCTCGGACATATTATATGCAAACAGATAACCGAGCGCAGAAAACACCTCGGAGCTTGCTACAGCTCTGGGAAAATTGTTGATGTCTGCAGGATAGTTTGAATCATAATCAATCTTGACATCTGATGGCTTCTGCCAGCCCTTGGGTACCTCTGCATCCTTATACAGTGTAGCTGTACCCTGAGCACGATCACCTGTATTTGTCATGTGATAGGTATTTGAGTTACGGAAGAAACGTATATCTCTTGCATCATCGAAATCAAATACAACATCATCCTCGAAGCGCTTGGTGATAGAGTCGATGCGCATTTCGAGAAGGCTGTAATGAACATTTGACTGACCGATAACATAGTATACATCACCGAAAAGAACGTCCTTGAACATCTCAGTATCGTTAATATATATGCTTGTGCCTTCCTTGTTTACAGGGAATGTTTCGGAGAAGGTTGCCTTCCATTCTCCATTTTTGATTTCAGCGTAAGCTGTTTTACCGTTAATTGTGACCTTAACATATTTGCCGTCTTCGGTTTCGGGCGCCCACCCCCACACAGAGCAGGACTCGTCCTTCTGAAGGATCATATTATCCGTGAATGCCGAGGACACGGTATAATCTGTGGTGAGGTTGGTGTTAGGATCGATAGGTCCTATAGGATCATCAGGTTCGTCAGGCTCTGTGTTTTCGTGCCAGAAGTCAATAAAAGCAACAGCAGGAATACCCTCAGAGTTACCGAGTGTAAGAGATACACGGAATATAGCCCAAGGAATTCTGTTGTATCGAACTGCATCGATCTTACCGCCGTCATAAGTGATAGTAACGGTATCCTTATCGGTAATAACAGCATTTTCGCAGTTGATCCATGCACCGTTAACGAGAATCTCAAAGCCGAGGAGAACATCTTCTCCTGTTTCGTCGAACACCTTAAGGCCGTCACCTACATAATTGAAGTTAAGCTCAACTGTATTGTCATTAACATATTTGGAGCTCTTGAGTACAGGACCGGATGTATAGTTGATGTCATAATCTTCTACGTCATAATTGCCGGTGGAAAGCATAATATTGGCTAAACGCTCTGCCTGCCAGTGCTTGATGTAGGGATGAATGTTGTTGATCCAAGTGTTATCATTGAAATAGTCGGATGATGATACAATATAAGAGTTATCGAGAACCTGAGGTATAGTACCAAGCTCAGCTCTTACAGATCCAAAATCAAAATAGGAAAGTGTTTCTCCGTTATATTTTCCTTCAAAGCAGGAGGGGAATTCCATGATATATACGGGGAAGTCATCATTACCCATATGCTGACGGAAATAGGTCATAAGCTCTGTGAACTGATTTGTAAAGGTGTTCTTGTAATCAGCACCCATGATCTCGCGGCAGTTGATCCAGTCACTTTCGCCCTGATACCACAGAATACCTGCGGTAGAGAAATTGATGAGAGGATAGAGCTGTTGGTTGTATGCAAATCTTGTTTTGAGATAATCGGCAACAAGACCGTTACAGTTGTAGTAGTATGTACCTGTGTTGGGATCATATGCTTCATGTCCCCATTTTTCGGCTAATTCATTGGGGGCAAAGGAGATGAGGGGATGTCCGGAAGCGTCGATCTCGATAACGCCGATCGGCACATCGGTCTCGTTTGACATGTTATAAGCAAAGAGATAACCAAGCGCAGAGAATACCTCGGCACTTACACCGTTACGGTCAAATCCGTTTTGAGTGGAGGGTTTTACCTTATCAAAGGGCATAACCTTCTTGCCTATATCCGAGGGAGTCTGCCAACCTTCGTTATGATATACGTCTTCAAACAGCTTGTCTGTTCCGCGAGCGTCCTCGCCGGTAAAGTTATAGTCGGTGTTGGATACGCGGAAGAAACGGAGATCTCTGTTATCATCGTAGTCAACTTCCAGGGTGTTACGAAGATTTTTGTAATTGAGGTCGATTATAAGCTCAGCAAGACTATAGTACGCATTTGACTGACCGAAGATATAATACATATCTCCGAAAAGAATATTTTTATATTCTCTGTCTTCAATACCGTCTGTTACTGTAAGTGTAGTACCCTCGCCGTTAGCAGGAAATGTTTCTGAGAAGACCGCATTCCACTTGCCGTTATTAACACGAGCGATGGCGATATGACCGTCAATTTCACAGCGAACAATTCTACCGTTCTGAGAGTTGTCGGCAAAGCCCCATACCGAGCATTTTTCATCTCTCTGGAGAAGCATATCGTCCGTAAATGCCGCAGAAACTGTGATATCCTCAGCGAACCGATTGAACTGCTTGTCAAAGTTCATGATCATAACGGCGAGCTCAGCTCTTGTTGCGGTTCCTCTGGGGTTGAGCGTACCGTTCTTATTACCGGACATGATACCGTTTTCAACCGCCCAGTTCATAGAAGCCTTTGCCCAGCTTGCAACCTTTGTGCTATCACTGAATATGTTGATCGCGCTGTTATCTGTGGGTGTTACATCACTTCCGGTAAATGCTGCATAATTTGCCAAGAACATAGCAAGCTCTTGTCGGGTAACTGCAGTAAGCGGTTCAAATTTCTCGCCCTTACCGTTGGCAACTCCGTTCTGATATGCCCAGTGAACGGTTTTTGCAAACCAATGATTGGTCTTAACGTCAGGGAACGATACTTCACCGTTATAAGCATTTTCGTAATATTCTGCCATGTTCGCAAGTATAGTAACAACCATAGCACGGTTTACGGTTGTAGTAGGACCGAATTCAGTCTCAGTCATACCTTTTACGAACTCGTTGGTGTAGCAGTATTCAACCGCTTCCTTGTACCAATGGTTATCCCTAACGTCTGTGAAGGGATGTGCGGCATTCACAGAGAAGGATAAGATAGTTACGAGTGCAATTAATATTGCAGTAATAGAAAGAATCCTTTTCATAAAATACTCCATTAAATTTAGAACGCCCAGTTGCCGTCCTTGAATATCTGTACTTTTTTACCGTTTGAACAGATTGCCTCGATTGAGAGATCCGCTGAACCTATCATAAAGTCCTCGTGGATCATAGAGTCATTAACACCAAGCTCCGCAAACTGCTCGAGATTGTATTTTTCGTATTCTCTGATGGTGTTTGTGAAGCCTCTGCCCATTGCGAGGTGGCAGCAAGCATTTTCGTCAAAGAGAGTGTTATAGAAGGTTAGTCCGGAGTTGTTGATGGGAGAATCGAAGGGAACCAGCGCACATTCACCGAGATAAGCTGCGCCTTCATCCATATTAAGCATCTCACTGAGAAGGTCCTCGTTACGTTCAGCTCCCCATTTTACAGCCTTACCTTCCTTGAATTCGATAAAGAAGTTTTCGATAACCTCGCCTCTGTAGGAAAGGGGTTTGGTTGAATAAACGATACCCTCTGCTTCGCCCCTTTTGGGAGAAATGAAGCACTCTTCGGTAGGAATATTGGCGTTGAAATAGATGCCCTGAAGTGATTCTTCACCACCGCCAAGGAACTGTGCTTCGGGGATCATACCTACCGTGAGATCTGTACCGTTGGAGGAAGTGTAATGAAGCTTTTCAATACCGAGAGAGTTGAGATACTGACATCTGTCGTGCAGATCCTTGTTATGCGCTTTCCAGTTTTCAATGGGATTGGAGTCGGCTCTGGATGTGTAGAGGATTGCTTCCCAGAGCTTTTCAACAGCCTGATGCTTGGAAAGGTTAGGGAACATTTTCTTTGCCCACTTTGCACCGGGAACAGCAGCTATGGTCCACTGATATTTGTTATCCATCTCATCTCTGAAGGGCTTGATGATCTTATACTTAGCCTGTGTTGCCTTGGACATCTTCGCCTGGTTGATGCCGTTGAGACCATCAGGATCTTCTGAGAGAAGGTAGATCATACAGGGAAGTACCTTTGTTCTGTATCTGAGCTTTTCAACCTCCCAATCTTCAAGAGTTGAAAGTGTCTTTAATGACTTATGTCTTACATTGAGCTTAGTGAGGGGCTGGTGTGTCCACTGTACCTCTACCTTGCGCGCACCTGCCTTGTAACACTGGTCAACGACCATCTCAACAAATTCGGGCTGATCAAGCTCTGCCATAACGATAACGTCCTGACCCTTTTGCACGTTTGCACCCATTGTTGCGATCAACTTTGCATATTCTTTTAAGACTGTTTTTTTCATAATTCACCTCATATATTTTCAAGAGCTTGTGCGATATCTTCAATGATATCGTCAGCGTTTTCAATACCTACCGAAAGTCTGATCAGATCAGGCGTTGTTCCGCACTCGATAAGCTGCTCATCGGTCATCTGTCTGTGGGTTGTGCTTGCGGGATGCAGACAGCAGGTTCTGGCATCAGCTACATGAGTAACAACGGCTGCAAGCTTGAGCGAATCCATAAACTTTGTAGCAGACTCTCTGCCACCGGCAACACCGAAGGAGATAACACCACTCGAACCGTTGGGCAGATATTTCTTTGCTAACCTGTTATACTTATTATCTTCAAGATCGGGATAGTTTACCCATGTAACCTTGGGGTTACTTGTGAGATAGTTTGCAATTTTTCTTGCGTTCTCACAATGACGCTGAACTCTCAGATGCAGGGATTCAAGACCAAGATTAAGCATAAAAGATGTGATAGCGGGAGGAATGGAACCGAGATCTCGCATAAGCTGTACGGTAAGCTTGGTGATATATGCCGCTTTACCGAACTGCTCTGTATAGCTGACACCATGATAAGAGGGATCGGGTTCTACCAGACAAGCAAACTTTTCGGGATACTTTGTCCAATCGAAATTACCGGAATCTACAACAACACCTCCTACAACCGAAGCGTGTCCGTCCATGTATTTTGTTGTGGAGTGAGTTACGATATCTGCGCCAAACTCGATCGGTCTGCAGTTAATGGGAGTAGGGAAGGTATTGTCAACGATAAGAGGTAGTCCGTTATCGTGAGCAGCATTCGCAAAGGTTTCGATATCAAGCACTGCAAGAGAAGGGTTTGCGAGAGTTTCACCGAACACAGCCTTGGTATTGGGTTTGATCGCTGTACAGATTTCTTCATACGTAGAATCAGGTGAGATAAAAGTTGCATCAATACCCATCTTTTTCATTGTAACGCTGATAAGGTTGAAGGTGCCACCGTATATAGCTGAGGATGCAACAATGTGGTCGCCTGCGTTAACGATATTAAAGAGGGCAAAGAAATTCGCTGCCTGACCGGAGGAGGTTAGGATTGCTGCAACGCCGCCCTCAAGAGCTGCGATCTTGGAAGCAACCGCATCGTTTGTAGGGTTAGCCAGTCTGGAATAGAAATAACCCTCTGCCTTTAAGTCAAAAAGGTCACCCATTTCCTGGCTTGTTTCATATTTGTATGTTGTTGATTGAATTATAGGAAGTACTCGGGGCTCACCGTTTTTAGGGGTGTAGCCTGCCTGTACGCATTTTGTTTCAATTTTGTTGCTCATAATATTAACCTTTCTTGAAGCTGTCCTTGAGACCTACAATGAGGTTATAGGTATTTTCGTTTTTGGTATCCTTGACAAAGTAACCGTTTCGTACAAACTGGAATCTCTCAGCCTCACCTGCATCCTTCAGGGCGGGTTCGACCTTGCAGTTTTCAAACTTGGTCACTGAATTGATGTTAAGATAGTCATCGTAGGTCTTGTCCTCTGGAATATCGCCTGTGTTTTCAATGTTAAAGAGCTTGTCGTACATCATTACGGTAACATTTTGTGCATACTTTGCACTTACCCAGTGGATAGTACCCTTTATCTTACGGTCGGGCTTGTTTGTGCCTGTTTCTATATCTGCGGTACATCTGAGCTCCTTGATCGATCCGTCCTCGTTTTTAACGATCTCGTCAAGCTTGATGATATATGATCCCATTAGTCTTACTTCACCTTCGGGCTTAAGTCTGAAGAACTTAGGCGGAGGTACCTCGGCAAAGTCAGAGCTGTCAATATAAAGCTCACGGGTGAAGGGAACCTGTCTTACACCCGCATTTTCATCATTGGGGTTATTAGAAATCTCAAAGTATTCTGTCTTATCTTCGGGGTAGTTTGTTACAACAACCTTGATTGGATCTATAACAGCTATACGGCGAAGAGCTGTCATATTGAGTTCTTCTCTTGCGCAGTGCTCAAGAAGCTCCATATCGAGAAGACTGTAGTTTTTTGCTACACCTGCACGGCGTACAAAATCGAATATAGCAGAAGGTGTATAACCTCTTCTTCTGAGACCGCAGATGGTGGGCATACGGGGGTCG
>JAFQHD010000134.1 GCA_017398145.1 Clostridia bacterium | reverse complement strand
CGGTCTGTCTGATCCTTAGTACCTGCCGTTGCATCGGTTACAAAGTAACCGCTGTTTTCGTTAAGGGTAAGCTTATAGGAATTCGGAGTTGCCGTCGTATATAATACTATATAGTAATTACCGTCTTCTCTAAGCTCAACCTTGGGGTTGTCAGCGTGCCAGGGGCTGTTATAATATGTAGCCTTAGAGCCAAGCTGGTCAGCATAGCTACCATTCAAAGCGTCATTATCAGCATAGAACCACTTTGTCATGGTATAGCCGGAACGGGCAAGGGTGGGAATACGTGCTGAAGCCACACCAAAGGTATGGGTCTTCATGGCATCGGTGATCTTATCCCAGTTGGTAACACCGTAGGACGCTGCATTTTCGTCTGTAAGAAGGATATGCTCGCCTGTCTGGGCATCGATCATTACGTATTCAACTATAAACTCGTTGGGCTTCCACTCTGCATAGATAGTGGTAGCCGCCGCCATAGGAATAGTATTGGCGTGAATCTTATGCATATCCTCGGAATAACGGGTACCTTCATTATAGACCTTACCGCTGTTCCAGCCTACAAATTCATAGCCTTTGGCATACATATCAATAAAGTCAGCATTGAGTGTAGGGGATGATTCCTTTTTAAGGATAGTATCCTGATTGTAGATATGAGTAACCGTGCGTGATGTGGTACTTTGGGTACCTGCTTCGTCGACGATAAAACATGAACCTTCTACATCACCATTCCTTCCGAGAGTAAGAACCTTGGAATTTACAGTCCAGTCAACATACAGAACTACTTCTCGATCGGGATACTTTGTATCGGTCAGATTTACACGGTTGATCGTTGTGATATTACCGCTTCCTCCTGCCTCGGCAAGCTCGCGGGTAGGATAAACCTTTGCGACATAACCTACTCGGGTAGGAACCGTAATATTCTGGTCAGAGGAAGAACCGTAAGTAAGCTGACTTACCCATGTTGTATTGGTGATATAGTCAGTTTCCATAGTAATGAACTGCTCGTTATCTATATCGTAATACTTGATGGGGAAGGTATTGTTTACATAGGTTGCAGTCAGTGTCGCATTGGCAGTAAACATAGTACCGGGAATAACTGCATACTGATCAACTGTACCGAGAGTTGCATTGGTCCAGCCTGTAAAGGTCTGGGAGTCGTGACGCCATTCGTAAGGAATAGCAGTATCAACGCCGTAGACCATAGTATAGGTCTGGTTTGTTCCCATCTTAAGATCGGTGTTTGTAGCAGGATCGTAGAGATAGCTTTTAGCTGCTGCAGAAATGCTGAGGGTAATTGTGATCTCCCACTTAGCATAGTACTTTCTGGGTGCAAGGATATCCTGTGCGCCGATAGCGGTGATAGGCTGGGTGTACTCACGGTCGAGATACCAGCCTGCAAAGGTTGCGTTTGCCGCCGTGGGGTTAACAAGCACAGTCTCGGTATCATATGTATGCCAGTAAGGTGTATTGGCACCGTATGTTGCCGTGGGAAGTACCAAATCGTAGATAATATTATATCTGTTGGGTGTATCTACGTAATGAGGACAGTCGGGGTTTACACCGTCTGACTCACGGATACACTCGGTTCTGGTATAACCGTTACCCATATCATAGGGGTTGCCGAAGATATGACCGAGAGCTGCCTGATTGCCTGTTGCCTCAGTATATTGGTGTGTGGGGTCGTTCTGACAGATATATAAAGTAACCTCTTCACAGTCACAGAATGCGGGAATTACAGTGCCTACATAGTCGTGACCGATGGGATCTACTGTCTGTGTTTCGGTAGCATCACACATATCATAGCCCGCAGCATTTGTACGGATACAGTCACGGGTCTGTGTACCTGTTCCCTCACAGGTAGGCATATCTTCTTCGGATGCGTAGTACCACTCGCCCCAGATATGTCCGCCGAGGTCTTCACCGGTTTCAACGGTGGTAGTAGCTTCCTTACAGATATCACACAGGTAGATATCTATACGGGGTTCGGTACAGGTAGCCTGCTTTTCAACACCCCAAGGGATAGTATAGCTATGGGGAACTTTAGGATCAGTAACGTATCGGGTAGCTCCGCAGACACAGCCCTGATAGTAGTCACCATCTGCCTGACAGGTTGCAGGCGTTACTGAAATATTGACCCATTCGCACTCGTGAGGGATCTTTACCCAGTGGGCATAAAACGAAAAGTTAGAATTTATTGAATATTTTTCGTCGATGGACAGCTTGAAAACGTAAGAAATATTACCGGTCCACACATCGTCTAAATGATTGACTGCATCCTCAACGGTCATACTGGGATCAAGTACCGAACCAAGCTGAGATACGGAGGGGTTGTTATTAGTATTACTGCTTTTAGTATACTGATACCAATACCAACCGAAAAGGGTATAACCGGTTCTGACAGCCATAGGAACAGCGTTATTTCCACCCATAGCACTTCTATAGGTAACTCTTTGTGTTGCATCGGAACGATACGGTATCTTAAACACACTATCGGTGATCATAGTACCGCCGTTAGGGTTGAAGGTCATAGTATTACCGCTGGAATTGGCTTTACTTACATTACTCTTCTCGACCCATTTTGCCTCGAAAGTAATACTCTTAGGAATAACGTATTTTGTATCAAGGTCAAGGAACCAGCCTTCGCCGATTGCATAATAATCTTCACCGCTACTGGTCTTGAAGTGATGGATGTGACCGGCAGTTGCGCCACCTACTACGTCCTTTGCATATGTTACATCGGCCTGCTTATACCACCAACCGTCAAATTCATAGCCGTTACGGGTAGGTGTGGGAAGTGTGCCGATGATCTCGCCGTAGGTCTGCTCAAGCTCGGCGGGACAAACAAGCTTGCCGCCGACGATCTCACCGTTAGCTCCCTCTATAGAGTCAAGCTTGCCTCCATAGGGATCAAGGGTCACGGTATAATTGCCCGTAGGAGTATAGCTGTTGTCAGACCACTGAGCATAGAGAACAATGGGATCTGAGCTGGTAAGCTGGTTGATAACCTTACCGGGCTCGTAGCTGTAGCCTTTTCCGTCGGGCTTGGTGTTCCAGCCTGTAAAGGTAGCGTTCTCCTTACTGTAGGTACAGCCGCGGATCACGTAGTCCTCGTACCAATAAAGTCTTTCATAACCCCAGTCAAGCCAGTCAGTAGGCATGGTTCCGGTATACTCACCCTCCAAAGCATTGGGATAATAGGTAACCGAAGGCTCCCAAACTGCTACAAACTCAGGGAAACGAATACCGTAAGGATTGTTGCTGTCAGCGGCATCTGTCAAGCGGAATCCGGACCACTCTGCGGTATTAACATTACCCGAAGGATAATGCGCTCCGCCCGTGGGGGGGATGGTAAGGTTCTGGATAGCACCCTCCCAGGTAAAGAATTCCCTGCCGTCAGCCTTGATAAGTGCATAGTCGGTCCTGCCCTCAAAACGGCGTGCACCTTCCTTTGTAACGGTATAGCCGTTGAGATCGGGAATAACATATCCGTAAACAGATGCGGGATCGGTAGTACCGTCAGCCATCCATTCGGCATAGTCGGCTACGTATGCAAGATATTCATCGTTTTCGCGGGCGCTCAAACCGTTATCGTAAAGATAGCCTTCGGAATCTTTGATCACAGCGCCGTCGGTATTAAACATAATGGGATAACCCCAGATAGCGTGAAGCACGGAGGAATCGCCGTCATACTGAAGGTTAAATCTGTTATACAGTGTTCCGATTCCCTGGTGGGAAGCTTCATCATATTCCTCTGCCCAGCCTATGAACACACGTTCATCGGATGCACCGCGCTCGGTATAGAAGCCGTAGAGCTCCTTGATTACCTTCTCGTTGATCGGAAGTATATAGTCTAAGTCGTCCCTGTCATGATTATACAGAACAACGTCAACACTTTCTCCGTTACCCTCGGGACCTGCAGTAAGGGTTACCGCTTTTCCGTTGGAAGCGGTAGGAGTCTCCCAAACACAGGGCATCTCCCAGGTTTCATAATCATCCGTTTCACCAAACAGTATAGCAGGAGATAGAGTACCCTCTATAAAATTGTGAGGATTTACATACGCCTGATTTATCGAATTGCCGGAGCCCCAGTCAAAGGCAGTAAGCTGAGAAACAGTCTTGACACCGTTCTTTTCCGTTACCTTGTATAACGAATAGAAAAGGGTAACCAAAAGGTCACGGAGATCCAGGTCATCGTTTGCCATCATCACGTCGTCAACATAGGGTATACCGATATAGTCACCATAGGTAACATCGGTAGGTCTGCCGGAAACACCTTTGGAGTACATGGAGTGATAAACACGAACCTGAATGGTACCTGTAGTACCGTCGGGAATCAACAGATTTTCCTGTTTAACACGGTAATCACCTTTTCCGAAATTGGTGTAATAATATACACCGCCCTTTAAGTCGATGTTGAAAACCGCAAGACGCTTTAATTCACGGTCCTTGGTTTCACCGTCATCGCCACTGTGTACCGAAGGCACCGTGTCGTATTTAACAGCAGCATCAACCGAGATACCCAGAGGCGGGATCATACCGACAAGCATTACCATAGTCAATATAAATGATAATACTCTCTTGAATCTACTCATAGTAAATTTTCCTTTCGTAGAATTTTTTCGGAGATATTTGTTTATCGGCTCACGTGCTGCCGATAAAAAATGCAGAATGCAGAGTGCAGAATGCAGAATTGTGGAGGATTTTTGACTTTGGTCAAAAATCTTCATAAATTATACATTAATTATACATTGTACATTTTACATTATACATTGTTTGGCGGTTATCTCCCGACCGCCTCTATGTGAACACAAAGGGTACACACGAGCAAGCTCGTGTAATGCAAAATGCAAAATGCAAAATGCAGAATTTCGGAGGCTTTTTGACTTAAGGTCAAAAAGCTTCGTTAATTCTTTTTTGGAATTCCCAATTCTCAATTGCGACAGTTTGCGTACCGCAAACTCCTTGCATAATTTCGACTCCATGGCTACAGCCATTCCGCTGTATAATTCCACTGACCACATTAAAGATGCGGAGTGTCATGGATCCACCAACCGCATCCGTACGGGATGGACATTGATCCCATACGGACGCGGGGTGTCATGGATCTTAATTATAATAATGTAACTCTTTCGGTTGCTCTCATAATTGAGAACCGAGAATCAAGAACCAAGAACTATTCCTTTGTGATTAAAAAGAGGGTAAAAACAGGTGTTTGTTTTGCACAGGGTATTCCCTGCACGTACCTTCCTGAACTGCTGCACATTATGGAATGCGGAGTGCGGAGTGCGAAATGCGGAGTTGTGGATGTTTTTGACCTTTGGGTCAAAAACTTCATTAAACAATGTTCCAAGCACACATTTACACATAATAATCCATAATGATGCATAATAATTTTACCATACAAAGATCGTAATGTCAATATTACCGAAAAAGGAAATTGTTAGTAAATGGTAAACATTTTCGGTCTTAAAATTATCCGTATACGCAGGAGCAATCTGCGGTATCCGAAAGGATACTCCATACACCGATGACCGTTTATACCGTTGATCAACGGGCGGGCAGTAGCAATATATCACCTGCGGTGATGCGATATTCCCTACGGGAGCGATATTTCTGCAGTCGGCAGAAGCGATATGCCTGTCAAAGACAGGCGCGATATGTTTCACCTTTGGTGAAACACTAAGTTATAAGTATATCACCTGCGGTGATGCGATATGTACGCCGTACGCGATATTTCTGCAGTCGGCAGAAGCGATATGCCTGTCAAGGACAGGCGCGATATGTTTCACCTTTGGTGAAACACTAAGTTATAAGTATATCACCTGCGGTGATGCGATATTCCCTACGGGAGCGATATTTTGTGATCGTCGATATGTTTGCCTTCGGCAAACTCGATATCTGCCAAGGCAGTCGATATGTTCATCTGCGATGAACTCGATATGTTTTGCTATAGCAAAACACTAAAATAAAAACAACCACCCGTTGGTGGTTGTTTTTATTTTAAAAGTAGATTACGCTGTGTAAACGTTTACGCACTTTCTGTTCTTTGCGGTCTTCTCGAACTTTACAACGCCGTCGCAAAGTGCGAAAAGGGTATCATCAGAGCCACGACCGACGTTAACGCCGGGATGGATGTGAGTACCGCGCTGTCTTACAAGGATGTTACCTGCGGTAACAGCCTGACCGTCAGCTCTCTTAACGCCGAGACGTTTGCTTTCGCTGTCACGACCGTTCTTGGTAGAACCGACACCTTTTTTATGTGCGAAAAACTGCAATCCGATTCTTAACATTTCAAATACCTCCGTATGTTTTGATTGAGGACTTTAGTCCTCTTCGACCTCGTTGACGTCTATATATTCATAGTAGTCATCGAGCATGCTCATGAGTTCGAGATAGTAGGTCTGCATTATTCCTGCAACGGCAAACTGACGCTTCTCATCCTCGCAGAACTCGGGGAGTGCATCCATAGCCGTAACTGTTATCCTGTTAGCATCTCCGTCGATCTTGTAATCAACATTGGATGAATAGGAGACCTCGATGGAATTTGCGACCAACATAGTCATAGATGATATCGCGGCGCATACAATGTCGTTTCCTGCCTCGTCAAACAGAGCGTGGCCTTCCTCGACGAACTTGTAATACACACCGTTCCTTTTATAGAACGTGATATTGACCATCTTTAGCCTGCGATCTTTGTGATCTGAACCTTAGTATAAGGCTGGCGGTGACCGATCTTCTTCTTCTCGCCCTTCTTAGGCTTGTACTTGAGAATGTGGATCTTCTTACCCTTACCGTTCTTAACTACGTTAGCGGTAACGGTAGCACCCTTAACGGTGGGATTGCCTGCGGTGAACTTGTCACCGTCGCGAACTGCGAGAACCTTGTCAAAGGTAACCTCGTCGCCTTCGTTTACGTCGAGCTTCTCGATGAAGAGAATATCGCCCTCGTTAACCTTGTACTGCTTTCCGCCTGTTTCGATAATTGCAAACACGCCAACAGCACCTCACTTTCTTAAAAGCCGATTTTACGGCAGACTCGCTAATACAGGCGCAGAACTAACTGCTTACGGGGAGCCTGTACATTATGCGGCAAATTATTATAACACAAGGGTCAAGTCAATGTCAAGATGATTTTTGAACCTTGTGTTATGTTTTCAATTTATTCAAATATTTGTTATGATCTATATATTCCGCCGTATTTCTTAAGACTGCGGTAGGCGTAAATAACAAAGTGCTTGACTGCCTTAAAGAAGCCTACTCCTGCACAGCGGTATGTGCGCCACTGCATTTTGACTGCATAGAGCTTGTTGCCCGACTTACTCTTAGAGCTTATCTGATAGATAAGAAGCGGCTCGTTTATACCAACGGCAAAGCCGCATTCCTTAAGTACCGAAAGCCAAGCGGCAAAATCCTCATGGATATCCTTATCGGTAGGCATGGGGTTGTGCTCCATGAGCTCTTTTTTTACAAGAACGGAGGAGCATGAGATCAGATTCTGAGAAAGAAGCTCGTTATAGGTTATTCTTTCGGGGACAGAAAGGGTGTAGTCAAAGCGCTTCCCTTCCTCGGAAACAAAGGCAGAGCCTGTAAACACAAGACCTACAGAGGGATCCCGTTCTACCGCGGCTATCTGCTTTTCCAGCTTATCCGCAGTCCAATAATCATCGCTGTCCACAAAAGCTATCCAGTCGTGCCTTGCTGCCTTGACACCGTCGTTACGGGCTCTTGCAACGCCACCGTTCTCCGCCTTTGCGATTACGCGGATACGGCTGTCCTTTGCCTCGTACTCACGGGCAAGGGCAAGGGTGCCGTCCCTTGAAACATCGTCGATAAGGATTATCTCTATATCCTGATAACTCTGGGCAAGAACCGAGTCTACGGTTCTGCCCAGAGTCTTTTCTGCATTATAACAAGGAATTACTACGCTTATACCTTTTATCATCTTGCACCCTCGTGTGTAAACACTAATTTTACGGTCTTAAAAATAAGCTTAATGTCGCCCCAGAAGGTTCTGTTTTTTATGTATTCCATATCAAAAACTATCTTTTCCTCGGGAGCAAGGTCATATCCGCCGTTTATCTGTGCAAGACCGGTGAGTCCGGGCTTAACATCAAGACGGTTTCGGAAGCCGTGTATGTATTTTTCAAATTCAACGTAGAAGCATTCTCTCTCGGGTCGCGGACCGACGATGCTCATCTTGCCGCCTAAAATGTTTAGAAGCTGGGGAAGCTCGTCCAGACGGGTGTTGCGCAGAAATCTTCCTACCTTGGTACAGCGGTCGTCGTTCTCGCTTGCCCACTGAGGTCCGTTTGCCTCTGCATCTATACGCATGGTACGGAACTTGAATATCATAAAGGGCTTGCCGCCTAAGCCCACTCTCTCCTGCTTGTAGATAACGGGACCCTTGGAGTCAAGCTTGATGATAAGAGCAAGAATAAGCATGGGTATACAGCATATGAGAAGTCCGACAAGCGAAACTACAATATCAAAGGCTCTCTTGAAGAAGGGGTAGCACTTTGTGCCGCCGGGTATCTCCTTTTTGATCTCGTACTGCCTGTCCGTGGTTTTGACATTTGCCGTAGCAAGGTCGATCTTTACCGCATCCATCAATATATTTCCTTTCAGTTTAATGAATAAAACGCACAACTATATAAGGTGTCACAACACCCCAAAATATTATAACATTAATTAGTTGAAATTGCAACAGTTTTCGTCAATTAATTTGATAATAAAATTAATAAAGGGCGTAAAAATACGCCCTTTCAGCGTGTCGATAAACCTATCGACACGCTGTCAGACTTCGAAAAGGGAAGGTAGGTTTTCGTGAAAAGGGTCCGTAGGTGTACTAAGTACAGTAGTGACCCTTTTCGCGGAAAAGTGTGAAAAGGTGGCATAAACTCGATGTTTATGCCACCTTTGAATGCTTATCAGCTATATTTGGAGATATAGCCTATAAATTTGTAACTGATCTATGGTGGGAGAAATATACTATATAAATATTTCTTTTCACACGT
>JAFQHD010000133.1 GCA_017398145.1 Clostridia bacterium | reverse complement strand
TTTCGCAAAAAGCAAGGAATGGCGAGGGAAATTCGATGTTTCCCTTGCCATTATTATTTCTGCTTGCTGTCTTTGTCACGATGATAATTTGTCTTATTATCCTGATACCTTGCGTTAGACCGAGTTTGTCAGCACTCTGAATGATGACAAAGTCATCAATCGGCCTTTAAAAGCTAAATTGCTCTGACGAGCAGCTAAATTAAATTCACCTTACAGCGTGCGAAGCACATTTAGCTACCTTAGTAATTTAGCTTGCGTAGCAAATTTAGCTCACCGCAGGTGGATTTAGCTGAAAAAAGTGCAAAAATGCACTTTTTTCTTGGGGGTGGTACCCTACCGAAGCGCCGATCCTCTCTGATATAATATAGTCAAAACTAAAATTATCGGAGGAAAATATGGCAAGACCAATAAAAACAAAGATCGATTATTTCCCTATAGACTGTTGTGACGACAGTCGAATGAAGCTGGTTGAGCTTAAGCACGGACTGGTGGCTTACGCCGTTTACGTCAAGCTTCTTCAGAAGATATACGGTAACAAGGGTTATTATATGAACTGGGACGAGGATATTCTGCTTCTCTTTTCGGGAGAATATAATCTCTCGGTGGAAAAGGTAGATTCCATAGTGACCGATATGCTTGGTCGCGGAATATTCAATAAGGAGCTTTTTGAAAAATACGGTATACTTACGTCAAGTGAAATACAGGAGCAGTATCTTTTCGTTATAGCCAAAAGAAAGAACAAAGAGCTGGATGAACGTTTCAGATTGATTAATTCCGAAGAAACCGCAGTTAATTCCGAAAAAACTGTAGTTAATTCCGTCGATAGTACACATAGTATAGTAGAGGATAGTATAGCAAAGGACAGTATATCAGAGGATAGGAGAGCAGACCGTAGGGGCGGATACCATCCGCCCGTAGCAGAACCCGCCCCCGCACCCGGAGGAAAAATGAATAACGTTATTCTGACAGAGGAGGAATACGAAAAGCTGAAGACGAAGTATCCCGACATAGATACGCTTATAGACAAGCTGTCTCTCTATATAGCTTCGGTGGGAAAGAAATATTCTTCTCATTATGCAACCTTGCTTCGATGGATAGAAGATGAGAAAACAAAACAGCCCCCGCCGAAAAGCGAGAGCTGTAGTAACAGCAGTTATGATATTGATGAATTTTTCGAGGCGGCGCTGAGGCATTCAAAGGAAAAAATACTGAAAGGACGCTGCCTCGACGATTAAAGCTTATACAGGGTATTAAACAGATCCTCAAAGATCTTATCACGGTTGATGTACCAGACATATTTTATAAGGTGGCGTCTTTCGTCCTTTGAGGCATACATATCGTACTGAGGTACGGGGGAGTGAACAAGTCTGTCCTGCATCATAGCATTACCCTCGTTTACAAACCAAGCAACTCCCGCAATGTCCCATATGACCCTCGACCAAGGCTTTCCCAAGGCATAGCTTTCCGCTTCATTTACGGTGTTTTCCAAAAGATAGTCGCATATCTTGTTCTTACCCTTGAGCCAGTATTCAAGCTCGTATTTGGTGGTGGTGAGGTGGTCGGTGACACCCCATGCAGGGATAAGAACAAGGGGAACACGGCAGTTACACAGCACTCTTGCCGCAGCGATATCCTGCACCATATTGAATTCGTTTGCAAATCTCGGCATATCAAAGGAGCTGCCCCCAAGCCATACGATTACACAATTTTCTATCATATTGGGATTTTTGAGTATAGCAGAGACAACGTTGGTTATAGCTCCTATACCGAGAATATATAAGGGCTTCTCGGGGCTGTATTCGTTGGCAAGAGAAGCCATAAAGTCAGCAGCAGGGGAGTCCACAGGGGTCTTTTCGTCGGGCAGATATGTTTTTGACCCTCTGAAAACAACCTCGTCAAGATCATGACGTCCCATCAGGTCAAGGACCTTCAATATCTCGTTGTAGCTTTTTTCCATTCCGTCCTCGGGGGAGGTGGATTTCTGGTTAAAGAAGGGAGCCGCTGTGATACCCTTTACGTTGAACTTTTCACTGTGCCCCAGCATATAGGCTATAGCATATTGATCGTCTATTTCGTTGTATGTATCGGTGTCGAGGATGATATCTATTTTACCCTCGGGTCTGTTAAGGTTTTTAAAATACTGTTCCTGTGTCATGACATTGCTCCTTTGGATTGATGATATCATTATAGCATTTTTACGGTATATTGTAAAGTATCGCATTTACAAAAGAGCATGACCGTGCTATAATAATAAAAAACCGAAAGGAGGAGTAACCGTGCAGACAAAGAAATATTCTCTCACCGAGGGTTCGATTTGGAAGGCGATGCTGCTTTTTGCCATGCCTGTGTTTTTAAGTAATCTTTTTCAGCAGCTTTACAACGCCTTTGACTCATGGTGCGTGGGTAACTATATAGGTGACAACGCTCTTGCGGCGGTAAGCTCCTCGGGAAGCCTTATCTTTTTGCTGATAGGCTTCTTTAACGGTCTGGCTATGGGAGCAGGTGTAGTCATTGCCCGTGCCTACGGTGCAAAGGACTATGACACAATGAGTAAGTCTGTACATACCGCTATAGCATTCGGTCTGGTCTGCGGAGCGGCTCTTACCGTGGTGGGAGTTTCTCTTACTCCCCTTATCCTTCGCTGGATGGGAACACCGAGCGAGGTTCTGCCCCGGTCGGTAGAATACTTCAGATATTACTTTATGGGTGCACTCTTTACGGTTATGTATAACATCTTTGTGGGTATATTCCATGCCGTGGGGGATAGTAGACACCCTCTTTATTACCTTATAATCTCCACCTTTGTCAATATAGTTTTAGATATACTTTTCGTAGCAGTCCTCGGCTTCGGCGTAGGTGCGGCGGCTATGGCAACCACGATTTCACAGGGTGTAAGCGCCCTGCTTTGCTTTATCCATCTTCTCCGCGTGGACGCACCCTATAGGGTAAAGATCCGCCTTATCCGATTTGACCCTAAGAGCCTTCGGGATATTCTGCGATACGGTCTGCCCTCGGGAATACAGAACAGCGTTATATCTATCGCCAACGTAGTGGTTCAGGCAAACATCAACAGCTTTGGCAAGGCGGCTATGGCGGGCTGCGGCTCCTATTCCAAGTTAGAAGGTTTTGCCTTCCTTCCCGTTATGTGCTTCTCACAGGCACTGTCCACCTTTGTGGGACAGAATCTCGGTGCGGGCAATCATACCCGTACCAAGAAGGGTGCGATCTTCGGTATCGTCTGCGGCTGTGCTATGGCAGAGGTCATAGGAATAGCATCATATATCTTTGCGCCCCGTCTTATCGGATTCTTCACCGACTCGGCGGAGTCGATAGCTCTGGGTACACAACATATGAGGACTATATGCCTGTTCTACTGTCTGCTTGCCTTCTCCCACTGTGCGGCGGGAGTTCTGCGAGGCGCAGGTAAGGCAATGGTACCCATGTTCACAATGCTGGGTATATGGTGCGTTATCCGCGTAAGCTATATCACCGTAGCTGTAAAGATAGTCAACAAGCTCACCACCGTTTCATCGGCTTATCCCCTTACATGGAGCTTAAGCGGAATAGTGTTTATTATCTATTTACTTAAAGCGGATTGGATACATAATTTTGACAAAATAAAGGAGTAACAACTATGAAAAAATCAATCATTATCCTCGTTTTACTTGTCATGACGGTCATACTTTTCGCATGTGCATCAAAGCCTATGGTACCCTCCGAAACCGACGAGCCTAAGGTAAGTGATAACGAGTCAGTCGATATCGCAGATACAGAGGAGCCCAAGGCAAGCGACACAGAAGAAGCCGATACCGCAGAGACTGAACCTTCCGTTGATGTAATCGAGTCCGAAGGCTTACCAATACCGAAGGACGGCACCGAGTTTTATTTTTCCAGCGGTGCAGGTGCCTGGTATTCGTCCTTGATACTGAATAAGGACGGCAGTTTTACAGGCTCATATCACGATTCCGAGATGGGTGCTGTCGGTGAGGGATATCCTCACGGAAGCGTTTACACGTCTGAGTTTTCGGGTAGATTTACAAATATAGAAAAGATAAACAGTTATTCCTACAGAATGACCCTCGAGTACGTCGAAACCGAAAAGCCCGCAGGCGAGGAATGGATCGAGGAGGAACGAAGATACGTTGCCTCCGAACCCTTCGGAATTGCGGGCGGAGAAGAGTTTATCTTCTATCTTCCCGAAACACCTGCAAAGGAGGCAGAGGGACAGTTTTTGACCTGGTGGCCCTTACGTTACCGGCAGATAGATGAATACGGCAACTTTACGGGTGAGCCCGACACCGCACTTGATTGCTACGGAATACATAACGTAAACGGAGGGTTCGGCTTCTTTGTTTATCCGTGATATGCAAGACAGGGGACCGTCCCCTGTCTTTGCTTAAAGCGGATTGGATACATAATTTTGATAGAAGGAAGGCTTGACCGTTTTGATCAAGCCTTTTTACGTTTTTATCAAAATGTAACGGTTATTTCAGTCCCTTTGCCGACTTCACTGTCAAGGGTTACCTTGCCGTTGTGGTACTGCACGGCGTGTTTTACGATAGAAAGTCCAAGACCGGTGCCGCCGGTTTCCTTTGAGTGACTTTTATCTACCCGGTAGAATCTCTCAAAGATACGGCTTTGATGCTCGGGGGCAATACCGATACCCGTGTCCTTTACCGAAAGGAATGCACTGCCGTTATCCTTGCCGATCTTGATCTCTACCTTGCCTCCGTCGGTATTGTAGCGGATAGCGTTATCGCACAGATTGTAAATGATCTCATAAATATAACGGCGCACACCGTAAATGGTTTGCGGCTCACCCTCGATGTTAAGGGTAACGTTTTTCTTTGCCGCCGATACTGAAAGCACCTCAACGACCTCTTTTGCAACTTCCGTCAGTTCAACGGTTTCGGTTGCGGGCTCGTGATTTTCGTCAAGCTGAGAAAGGCGGATAATATCGTTTATCAAACTGACAAGTCTGGTAGCTTCTTTACGGATATTTCCCACAAATCTGCCTGTATCCTCCGGCTTTACAAGACCGCTTTCAAGAAGCTCTGCACTTCCGATGATGGATTGCAGAGGGGTTTTCAGCTCGTGGGTAACGTTTGCGGTAAATTCCTGACGGTTACGCTGGGCAAAAGCACGGTCGCTGATATCAAACACAAGAATAACCGCACCGAGAACCTTGCCGTCCGATTCAATAGGGTTAATGGTAAACTGATATTCGCTGCCGTTTCTTTCTTCGGTATACTCGCTGTGATTGCCGCCCAAAGCATTCCAAACGGCTTTATTCATTTTGCTTGTGCGGTCAACGAGCAGAAAATCGTTACCGCTGACATCCTTTTTTACTGAAAATATTTTCTTAGCTGCCGCATTTATACTGAGCACCATACCATGTTCATCAAGGAGAACAAGACCTTCGCTCATTGAAAAAACGATCTGTTCAAACTCATCAGATCTTCGGCGCAGGGTTTCCATCTGCGATCTGATCTGTTTATGCTGTCTGTGAACCTTGGTGAGTATAGGAGTCAGTTCTTCATAAGTACTGTTGTCAGAAGGATGCTCCAAGTCAAGCTTCATCAAAGGCTCGGTGACTTTCTTTGCCATAGTGTGAGAAAGAATACCGGCAACTACTGCTGCAATCAAAATTATCGCAATAATGGCAGGGAGCATTCCGAGGAACAACGCGCCCACCGTAAGCTGACTTACGGATATACGCAGAGCATCTCCGTTTTCAAGTAAAACCGCTTCATAAAAAGTCTTTTGGGTCAGAGTTGAGGAGTATCTTGCACTGCTGCCTTTGCCGTCATTAAACGCTTCAACGATCTCTTCACGGTCGGCGTGGTTATCCATCTCGCTCGGTTTTGCCTGAGTATCATAAAGAACAGTACCGTCGGTATCCACTACGGTAAATCGGAATACGGTGGAGTCGAAATTTTCAAAATACGCGACACCAACCTCATTGACGGTATCGGCTACAAGGGACAGCTCAGCCTTTAACTGCTTGACCTGAGAATCGTTGAAATAGTCATATAAAAAGCTTGTGGCGATACCGATGCTTGCAAGGAGCACCACCAATGCTACCGTAAATATGGAACGAAATATTTTTCTCGTCATGCTTCGTTCTCCATTCTGTATCCAACTCCGATGACAGTCTTGATCTGAGAACCGGCACTGCCGAGCTTTTGACGAAGGGTTTTAATATGCATATCTACGGTACGGGTCTCACCGATATAGTCGACACCCCAGATCTTACTCATCAGCATATTTCTTGAAAACACCATATTGGGGTTTTGCATAAACAGCTTGAGCATCTCAAATTCTTTATGTGTCAGCTCTGCTTTTTCGCCGTTAACCGTTACCGTATGCTCTTTTTCTTTTAACGTGATATTGCCAACGGTAATATCGGTAGAGGGCTCTTTTTTTGCCGTGCGGCGCAGTACGGCATTGACACGGGCAACCATCTCCATAACGCCAAAGGGTTTTACGAGATAATCGTCAGCGCCTGAATTTAGTCCGCCGATCTTATCCATTTCGGTACCTTTTGCAGTCGCCATAATTACCGGAATATCTTTGTAAGCTGATTCGGAACGGAGCTTTTTTAGAATTTCGAGCCCGTCCGTTTCCAGCATCATAATATCAAGGATGATAAGCTCGGGAATTTCATCTTTTAACGCTTCGAGCATAGAAATACCGTCAGCAAATCCACGGGCTTCAAAGCCTGTCTGCGTGAGCGTATAGACCTCGATTTCACGGATGGTACTGTCATCATCAACACACCAGATCATATTTTACTCTCCTTTATGAATACCTGTCTGTATTATAACGTATTCCTTCTGTAATTTCAACTATATAAAGGAAAGATACTTCTTGGTATATTCGGTGTATTTTTCTCTGTAGAACTCGCTGTCGCTTCTGAGCAGTTTAAGGGATTCGTGGAGATTCATATTCTGCTCTTTGGTATCCATAACGCAGCCTGCAATGTTGGAGCAGTGGTCGGAAACTCTCTCCATATTGGTAATAAGGTCGCCCCATACAAATCCTGCTTCAATGCCGCAATCACCCAAGCGCAGGCGGTCAATATGGCGGGAGCGGAGAAGCTCTTTCATTCTGTCAATGACCTGTTCAAGGGGTTCAACGAGATTAGCTTGCTCTGCATTATTCTCTATAAATGCACTGTAGGACAGTGTTACGATCTCTGCCGTAGCCGCACACAGCGAATCCATTTCTGATTTTGCACCCTCTGAGAACAAGATTCTTTTTTCACGCATTTCTTCGGCAGATTCGAGAATATTTACAGCGTGGTCTGATATACGCTCAAAGTCGCCTATGGCTTTCAGCAGCATAGATGCCGTTGCACCTTCGGTTTCATTAAGCTGTCTCATGCTCAATTTTACGAGATAGCTGCCGATAATATCTTCAAAGTGGTCTGTCTTATCTTCTGCTTCGCGGATAGCCTCTGCCTTCGTTTTATCGTAAACAGAAAGGTACTCTATACTGTTTTTCAGTGAATCGGTAGCGATCTTTGCCATATCGCAGGTGAGGTTATGAGCACATTCCAGTGCGATGGCAGGGGTGGCAAGAAGTCTGTCGTCAAGCTCGGAAACCTTTTCGGGTAATTTGGAATCGGGAACGAGCTTATATGCCAGCTTTTCAAGGAGTCCCGACATAGGAAGCAGGAGCAGAGTGCATACGATATTGAAAATTGAATGTGCCGTTGCGATTCCCGCAAAAGAAGCGGATTCGTTCAACAGAGCCGGTGCAAACAGCATATTTACAAGTGAGAATACGACGAGGCACACAACGGTTCCTATGATATTAAAGGACAGGTGTACAAGAGCAGCGCGCTTGGCGTTCTTTGTTGTACCGACGGAAGATATCATTGCCGTTACACAGGTACCGATGTTCTGTCCCATAATGATGGGGATAGCCGCACCGTAGGAAACGGCACCGGTAGCCGCCAATGCCTGCAGAATACCAACCGAGGCGGAGCTGGACTGAATAATAGCGGTAAGGACCGCACCTGCAATTACACCAAGAATGGGGTTCTTAAACATAATAAACAGCTCCTGGAATGCAGGAACGTCTCTGAGACCCGAAACTGCACCCGTCATAGTCTCCATACCGAACATAAGGGTTGCAAAGCCGAGAAGCACCATACCGATATCCTTTTTCTTGTTGCTCTTTGTAAACATAAAGAGTACGATACCGATAAGTGCAAGGATCGGGGTGAAAGAAGAGGGTTTCAGCAGTTTAAGAAAGATATTGCTTCCCGAAATACCGCTGAGACTTAATATCCACGCAGTAACGGTGGTACCGATATTTGCACCCATAATAACGTGAATTGCTTGCTTTAAGGTCATAAGTTTCGAGTTTACAAAGCCAACGACCATAACCGTCGTGGCAGACGAGCTCTGGATAACGGCGGTAACACCAAGACCCGTAAGTAAGCCGGCAAGCTTACCGGTTGTCAGCTTACCGATCATAATTTCAAGCTTGCTGCCTGCACTTCTTTCCAAAGCGCTACCCATAAGGTTCATTCCGAAAAGGAACAAGCACAGTCCGCCTATAAGCGTTAATACGTCAAAAATGTCCATTTACATAACCTCGTATCTTTATGAATTGTTTTATTTAACGCATCTTATTTGCATTATACCTTTAATTTACAGTGATGGTGTAAAATCGGTAATCATATCAGTGTAAAATCGATGTAAAAAACTCTTTCAAACATAGCAAGACAGGGGACTGTCCATGACTTTGGTGAATAGATAATAGTGAATTGTGAATAGTGAATTGTGAATAGTGAATAGTGAAGCGGACGGATATTATCCGTCCGCTAAAATAATGTTGATACCCAATACACAACCCCATACACCGCACCTGCGGTGATTCCGTATAGGATAACGGGTCCGGCTATAGTGAATATTTTAGCCCCGACACCAAGCACCCAGCCTTCGCTTTTTGTGTCGATAGCAGGGGAGACCACGGCGTTTGCAAAGCCTGTTATGGGTACAAGTGTTCCTGCTCCTGCGTGCTTTGCCAGCTTATCAAAGAGGCCTAAACCGGTAAACAGAGCCGCCAAGAATATCAGGGTCACGGGTACCAGCATCTTTGCCACGTCCTCATTGCCTGTCCATTTTTTATAGAGGTTTAATAAAATTTGTCCGAGAGTACATATAGCTCCGCCAACTAAAAATGCCTTTATGCAGTCAAAGACAAGATGAGATTTTCTTGCTCTTTTTTCTGCGTATTTTTTATATTCTTTCTTGTTCATTATATCACCCGAAAATATTATTTGCGTACTTGTAAAATTTATACTTATATGGTACAATGAATTGAAAATAAAACAAAGGAAATTAGTATGTATACATTAGAACAGATATTTGACTATATAAAAATGCCTGAGGAGTGTGCAAAGCTCTCTCTCAGTTGCCTCGACAGACACAAGGACACCGAGATCTTTATAAAATTAAAAGAGGATTTTTATAACGGCTGTGACGTAAAGGATGCTCTTTACGATTATGCCGAGGATGTAGGCGAGCCCTTTCGTATGGTGCGTATGGCGTTTTGCCTTTACTGCGTTGACCGTATGTATGAGATATATAAGGAAAAAGGTCTGTCCGACAAGGTATACCTTGACAGCCTTATAGACCTCAGGGTCTGGGCACTGACCTGTATGCGTAACTACGGTGAGTGGGGTATGCAGGAGTTTGACTGGCTTATCCACGCTCTGCGAGGTAAGGTCATCCGTATGGGCAGACTGCAGTTCGAGGAGAACAAGTACGAGTTCGGTCCCGACTATGACAAGCACGGTGTCAGCCTGCGTCACGGCAGTCCTGCCATCGGTATGCATATTCCCGAGGACGGTCCCTTTACCACCGAACAGACCCTCGATTCCCTGAAGCAGGCGTACGCTTATTTCAAAAATCCCGTGTTCATCTGCGAGAGCTGGCTTTTATATCCTCCCCAGTATGATTTTTTGAAGCCTACCTCAAACATAATCAAGTTTATGGATCACTACGATATCGTCTATGTCAAGGAGCTGACTAACCGTCAGGATATGTGGCGTGTGTTCGGTATGCGTGACAGCTACGATCCCAAGGATCTTCCCCGTGACACATCTCTTCAGAGGGGCTACGCCGAGCATCTTGAAAAGACGGGTGTAAACGGCTGGGGCTACGGAGTGCTCATATTTGACGGAGAGAAGATACTTACACAAAAGTAATGCAGAGTGCAAAGTGCAAAGTGCAAAGTTAAGGAGGATTTTTGTCCTTGAGTACAAAAATC
>JAFQHD010000132.1 GCA_017398145.1 Clostridia bacterium | reverse complement strand
GCTTCGCCTTCGGTCTCGCCGCATACGGAACAGGTCTTGGGAGTTGTACAATCAGCATCAACCCAAGAATGCTCGCCGATAGCAGGAACAACCTCGAGAACATCCTTACATACAGCACAGAGATGTGCACCTTCGTCGAAGCAGGAAGGAGCAACTTCTGCGGTATCGGGATCGATGTCGTAGCACTCGTGCTCGTAACCTGTGAAGAGGTCAGGAGCCTGTCCGCAAACGTCAGTAAGCTTGAAGGATGCGGTAGCTGCGTTCATACCGTCACCGTAAGCAGCAACGGAGAAGTAGTAATTCTTATCAGCGGTCTGGCTGCCTGCGAGATCGCCGAAGTCAAAGAGGAAGCCGTTTACATCACCGAAGAGACCGAGCTTGTTAGCTGCGAAGTCCATTTCCTGGAATACGGAAACGGTGATAGGCTCACGTGCATTGATAGGTGTGGTGGGCTGGATCATCTTGAGGTTCCAGAAGTTACCGCCGGAGATAACTGCATAGTAGATCCAGTCATATTCGCCGTCATCAAGTTCACCGTACCAAGTGTTGCCCCAGAAGAGACAACCGTCGGAAAGAACGATATTTACAGAGTATTCCTTACCTGCAATATAGTGGTTCCAGAGGTGACCGTATCTGGAAGACTCAGCGGTGCCGGAGCAACCAACCTGGCTTGCAGGAACGGAGGTGGAGAACTCGGATGCATCGTCGTAGTTATCCTGCTCAGTTGTCCACATAAAGGAGAGAACTGTAGGATACTGACCCTCAAGTGCTGTACCCTCGTAACCTTCAACGACATTCTCTACGGTTGCAGAGAAGCCGGAGATCTCAGTTGCAAACTCGGATGTAGCCTTGAGAAGTGTATTGTAGTTATAGTCGCCGCTCTGAGCGAGAGAGAGGTCAGAAAGCGCGATATAGCCGTCAACCTCATATGCGAACTCGTCGTCAAAATCAGCATAGCCTTCGTCAATAGCACTTGCTGTGTTCTTGGATGCGAAATCCCAGTAGTAGGATACGTCGTATACAAGATCAGATTCAACTGTAGCACAGGTCTCACAGTGTCTCTCACCGTTTACAGAATCGTTGGGAAGAGTATCCCAAACCCAAGCATGACCGAGTGCGGGAATAACGTTCTCTTCGTAAGAACCGCAAACAGAGCAGTCTCTCTGCTCAAGACCTACATACTCGCACTCAGGCTCAACTGTGGTGTACCAAGCACCCCAAGAGTGACCGAGAGCTGCAACTACCTGAGATTCGGTAGCACCGCAAACGCTACAAGTTCTGTCCTTAGAACCGGAATCAGTACAGGTAGGCTCAACAGTAGTAGTCCAATCGGACCAAGAGTGACCGAGAGCAGCAAGAGTAGACTGTTCTACCTTACCACAGCCCTGACAAACTCTTTCCTGTATACCGGTTGTGTCACAGTCAGGAGCTGTAACCTCAACCCATTCAGACCAGCTGTCATGAGCGCAGCTTACAGTACCGTGACCTGTCCAGTCAGCGAGATTCTTGTTTTCGCCGTCTTCGGTAACGTAAAGACCTGTAGCTTCGTCGATAACAAATGTACCTACACGAGCAAGATTGATGTTAACGGAACCGTCAATACCATCTGCACCTTCGCCCTTGGAACCAACGCAGAAATAATAATCCTTGTAGGTAGAGAGAGAACTGGTATCGAGCTCATCAAAGGTATAAGTCTGATTGAAATATGCACCGTTTGCAGAGTAGTTATCCTCTACGTGGAAAACAAGAACACCGTCAGCAATACTGATAAAAGTGTTGTGTGCATGAGCACTTGAAAGACCGTAATCCTTACCCTGGTTGTCGGTTTCAAAGGACTGAGTGCTTACAATCTGACCGTTTTCAATAACGTATGCTGTGATTACGTTGAAAACAGATTTGTCGGATGTAATATCGTTATCTGTGTTGTACATAGAGATAACAAGACCGTCGGTAACCATACCGCCTTCTACAGCAAAGCCTTCTGTCTTTGTGTATACGTCAGTAGAAAGGCTACCGAGAAGCTGATTCTCAGAAAACGCGTAGGAAACGGACTCAGCATGTACGGTAGAGCCGTTATAGGGAGCCTGAGACATCATACCGTTACGGAAGTAAAGACCGTCAATCGCGGTAGTGTTTGTGCTCTGAAGCACGTTCATTACATTCTGGTTAACCCAACCATACTGCTGGTATGAGTTAAAATTGTTCTGAATACTGTTGTAAAGACAAATCTGTCCTTCAGCATCAACAGTATACTTTGCAAGATTGTCAAATGCAGCAAGAGCTGCGCCCATATGAGCTGACCAATCATTGTAGCTGTATGCTTTCCAGTTGCCGCCTGCGAAGGTCACGCCATCCTGAAACTGACCTTCTAACTCTGCAGCAGTAGCAGCAGAAAGCCCGGTTGCCATCATGGGGACAACCATCATAACTACCAGAACGATAGCTAAGATACGCTTAAAGTTTTTCATATTTTTCCTCCTAAGAAAATTTTTATTCGTAGTTTAACCGGGGCCGTTCACAGCATCAGCCCAGGGTAATACTTACTACCGATATTTTATCACAAATTTTAACAAATTGCAATGTCAAAGAGTACAAAAAATGAACGATGTTTTTGTTGTTTTTATACAATAACAGAAAAAACGCCCGAAGGCGTTTTTTCCATACTAATTTACTTAATCATATCAATAATCTTCTGATTACCGTATACGCTAGCCCAGTCTGCCTCAAAGTCATCTACTGCATACAGGGTCAGAGGATGGTATACAAGCTGTTCAAAGAGCTCGGGGTTGATGGTTATGGCATGAGTTCCTACCATCGCGATCTTGTGTACCTGCTCTGCAGTCTTGAAGCTTGCCGCAAGGACCATGGAGTCTACGTTGTGAGCCTTGAAGAGATCAACTATCTCGCTTACAACGTGTACACCGTCGGAAACTATGTTATCAAGTCTGTTTACGTAGGGAGCAACGAAGTCTGCTCCTGCCTTTGCACCGATAAGTGCCTGCTGCTGGGTAAAGATCGCTGTCATTGTGATACCAACGCCCTGCTCCTTAAGTGCCATGGTAGCCTTAAGACCCTCGGGGGATACGGGGATCTTGAGGTAGAAGTTCTCGCCCATCATCTCGCGAAGGCGAAGTCCTTCCTCAACGATATCCTTGCACTCGGTGGAGGTTGTCTGGATGTGGAACATCTTATCGGGACCGATAACGCTTCTGATCTCGGTTATAAGCTTGATGAAATCTGTCTTTTCTTTGGAAATGATAGTGGGGTTGGTGGTAACACCGTCAATGGGATAAAACTCGGCACACTTCTTGATAAGGCCGATATCTGCGCTGTCGATAATGTAAAGCATTTTATTATCCTCTCTTTAAATTTTTCATTGTAGATATTCTATCACATTGTGCATTTCTTGTCAATCTTATAATTGTACAAAGAAATGGAGTTGTATAGGAGTTTGTTTGTGAAAAATTTGACACTATTCAGCAGGCTTATCGTTTTCAAAGACACCTTTGAGCGAAGCAGCCATACCTGCAAGCCCTTGAATCTCACTGGGAACGATTATCTTTGTGGACTTTCCGTCAGCAACCTCCTTCAAGGCGTCAAAGCTCTTGAGAGTTAAAACTTCCTTGGTGGGGTTTGCTTCGTTGAGTTTAGCGATACCCTGTGCGGTTGCCTCCTGCACCTTTAGTATAGCCTCTGCCTTACCCTCAGCCTCGCGGATGGTTGCTTCCTTTATAGCCTCTGCGCGGAGTATTGCCGCTTCCTTCTCTGCCTGTGCGGTAAGGATGGTGGATTCCTTCTTACCCTCTGCTACAAGGATAGCCGCCTTCTTTTCACCCTCGGCACGAAGGATCTGCTCACGACGCTCACGCTCTGCCTTCATCTGCTTTTCCATTGCGTCCTGGATCTCGGGAGGAGGAAGAATGTTCTTAAGCTCTACTCTGTTCACCTTGATACCCCAAGGGTCGGTGGCCTCATCGAGGATCGTACGCAGGCGTGTATTGATAACGTCGCGGCTGGTAAGAGTCTCGTCCAGCTCCATCTCACCGATGATGTTACGCAGAGTGGTGGCAGAAAGGACCTCTATCGCCTGAAGGGGATTCTCAACACCGTAGGCATAAAGCTTGGGATCGGTGATAAGATAGTATACAACAGTATCGATACGCATCGTTACGTTATCCTTGGTGATAACCGGCTGAGGAGGAAAGTCAACAACCTGTTCCTTTAAGGATACCTTGCGCAGCATTCGGTCAAGAAAAGGTATCTTGATATGAAGACCTGTGTTCCATGTGGTGTAGTATGCACCCAGTCGCTCGATAACGATCGCATAGGACTGAGGAACTACGCGGATGTTTGATACTATAACTATAAGTACCAGAAAAATAAGAGCGGGGATAATGAATTCCATAGTTTTCTCTCCTTTATATTATATATTCTATTTAACAATAAGCTTTACGCCCTCGATACGGACCACCGTAACCGGGGTATTTTCGGGGATAACTTCCCCGTTTTCACTTCTTGCACTCCAGACCTGCCCCTGCACCTTGACCGCACCCTTTGCCTCAAGGTTATCTATAGTCTCGGTCACAACGGCGGTATCGCCGATAAGTCGGTCTGAGTTGGTAGGAACAAGCTTAGTTTTGATAAATCTCTTATAAAGAGGTCTTGTTACAAATATCATTATAACCGATACCACAATAAATATGAGTATCTGCAGCCAGAGCGGAGCGTTTAACGATGCGGCTATAAAAGCACCAAGCGAGCCTATGGCAAACCATATGCAAACAAGCTGAGGTGTTATAAGCTCAATTGCCGCAAAGACTATGAGCAACGCTACCCAGGTATAAATCATAACTATTCCCTTCCTTTATTATATATATTATATACTGAACATCAATTCGCCGTAATCCGGCATAGGCCACATGTCAGCCGGAGTTGATTCCTCTATCTTGTCAGAGGTTGCACGAAGTGTCTCCATACGGACAAGAACCGTGTTGCAGAGGTATTCTGCCTTATCATATATATCCTTATAGTTTGGTATACATGACACAGCCTCCTCTAATTTTATGGTAGAGCGGTAAAGCTCGTCAAAAAGAAGAGATAACTGATCCTGCTCGGTGACAGTTCCGATGCATACCCTTGCTCCCGCCTTTTTCTGAATGGCAAGAGAGTTTGAAAGCTCTGTAACGTATCGGTTGACCGCGGGAATGATGTCCTTCTTTGCTATATCAAGCATCGTTGCCGCCTCGATCTCAACCGTACTGCAATAACCCTCAAGCTGTATCTCGTATCTGGAATGAAGCTCCTTTTCGGTAAATACAGAGTGTCTTGAGAATACACCTACACTCTTCTCGGAGAGCTGTGCGGGGAGAGCATCAACAGTGGTTGCAAGATTTGAAAGTCCTCTGTTCTTAGCTTCAGCTTTCCACTCCTCAGAATAACCGTCACCATTGAATATTATACGCTTATGCTCACGAATAGTACGTCGGATAAGCTTATTTAAGGTCTTATTGATATCCTCGCTTTCCTCTAACCTAAGAGCAAAATCAGCAAGAACATCCGCAACGATAGTATTAAGCACGGTCGCGGGACCTGCTACAGACAAGGCGCTGCCCGGCATACGGAACTCAAACTTGTTGCCCGTAAAGGCAAAGGGTGAGGTTCTGTTACGGTCGGTGGCGTCCTTTGGAAAATGAGGCAGAACGTCAACGCCTATCTCCATCTCGGTCTTGTGGTTACCCGTATACTCCTCGCCTGTTTCCATAGCAGTCAGAATATCGGTAAGCTCGTCACCCAAGAACATAGAGATTATGGCAGGAGGAGCCTCGCTTGCACCGAGACGGTGGTCGTTTCCTGCCGATGCTATAGAAGCACGGAGAATATCCTGATATTCGTCAACCGCACGGATGACAGCGGACAGGAAAAGCAAAAACTGCGCATTCTCCTGAGGGGACTTACCCGGCTCAAACAGATTCTGTCCCTTATCGGTGGAAAGCGACCAGTTGATATGCTTACCCGAGCCGTTTACCCCTGCAAAGGGCTTCTCGTGAAGCAGGCAGACAAGACCGTGCTGCTCTGCCACACGCTTCATGGTCTCCATGGTTATCTGGTTGTGGTCTGCTGCCGTGTTGAGGGTGGTAAATATAGGGGCAAGCTCATGCTGGGCAGGTGCTGCCTCGTTATGCTTGGTCTTAGCAAGAACGCCTAATTTCCAGAGCTCAAGATCAAGATCATGCATAAACGCGGATATACGGGGCTTGATAGCACCGTAATAGTGGTGCTCCACGTCCTGACCCTTTGGAGGCTTGGCACCGAAAAGAGTTCTGCCGCAGTAGATAAGGTCTTTACGCTTATTAAAAAGCTGCTTATCCACCAAGAAATACTCCTGCTCGGGCCCCACGGTGGGTATTACACGCTTGACCTCTTCATTGCCTAAGGCACGAAGAACCCTTTTTGCCTCTTTTGCTACAGATTCGATAGAACGAAGCAGCGGCGTCTTCATATCAAGGGCTTCTCCTCCCCAGGAGCAGAATACCGTGGGGATACAAAGAGAACGATCCTTGATAAAGGCATAGGAGGTAGGGTCCCAGGCGGTATAGCCTCGTGCCTCAAAGGTAGCACGAAGTCCGCCCGAGGGGAAGCTGGATGCATCCGACTCACCCTTGATAAGCTCCTTACCGGAGAATTCCATTATCACCTTGCCGTCCTTCTGAGGGGAGATAAAGCTGTCGTGCTTTTCGGCAGTAATGCCCGTCATAGGCTGGAACCAATGGGTAAAGTGTGTTGCTCCCTTCTCTACCGCCCAATCCCTCATAGCAGCTGCCACAGAGTTAGCAACAGTTATGTCAAGAGGCTTTCCTCTTTCTATGGTACGGTGAAGGGACTTATATATCTCGGGAGAAAGACGCTCCCTCATGACCTCGTCGCCGAAAACGAGGTCTCCGAAAATATCGGGAATGTTTGTCATAAATATATCCTTATTGTAAAGTCATTTTTCCGTCTTCATCCTTGAGATGAAGCTCTACGTTTTCGCCTGCTATATTGAAGCTGCATTCGATCTCATCAAAAATACCGTCAACAGGGTCGATGGTATAGGAATTAAAGCCGTCCTCTGTCTTAAATCCGAGTATATACTTAAATGCGATCTCAAGAGGACAGCCTGTCCAGGCGTGATTTCTTGTACCGAGGATGAAGAAGTCCTCCCAGAGGGTGCTGTTTTCGTTGACTGCAAGATTATAGTATCTTGACATCATACGATTATATGCATCCTTGATATATCCCATATCGCAAAGTGCCTTAAGTACAAATCTCTCCATATAGGGAGTGGAGTTGAATACCGTAAGCAGAACCTTACGGATAGCGGGATATCTTTCCTCCGGACAGATACCGGAGAGCATTGCGATGGCGTTTGCTCTGTCGTCAACAAAGTTACCGGAAGCATAGTGATCGTTCTTCCAGAAGTACTTTTCTACGTTTGCGGAGATAGTATCTATTCTTTCCTGTAAGAACTCGTCAAACTCGTGATTGCCGCAAATTTCAGCCATTTCAAGGGCATACTTACATGCAGAAACGTAGAGACAGTTCTCAAGAACGTCCTCGTCTACGTTCCAGAGGTGGTCAAACCATCTCCAGTTACCGCTTCTGGGAGCGAGAAGTCCTCTGTCGTCATAGCTCCAGAGCTTAAGATAGTTCACTACAGGTTCAAGTGCCATTGCGGGCATATCGGCGTCAAGTGAATAGCTGTAATACTCACCTAAGAGACCGAACTTGGAGATAGCCACAAGGCTTTGGCTTGGAAGCTCGGAGAAATGATGTCCGGGAACATTTCCAACGAGAACGTCACCCTTACGGAGATTGATAAAGTCGGAAATAGACTTCTTGAGAAGCTTCTTTGCCTCATCGTCAAACACGAAGAACACCTGAGGTGCCTGTACCGAAACGTCACCGATCCACTGACCACGCTCACGGTCGGGACAGTCCATAAAGTTGTTGCGCATACATACGTAGAGCGTACAGATAGACTTCTCAACGAGAGCGTTGAATATCTCATTATCGGTCTTGAAGTTACCTATACGCTTGGTATCATAACCGCTTTCCTGATAAGCAAGCTTCTTGATCTTGACCGTCTCGGGACAGGTAACTATCATCTTTTCACCGTAGAGATACATAGGACACCAAAACTCGTTCTTGCCCTCCTTACAGATATACTCAATGCGGTGGCCGTTGTAGTTGTGGAATTCATCACCCGGACCTCCGTTTACATTATAACGGTCGGAGCGGATATCAATGATCTCTCCGCCCTCTGCTTCTACCTCAAAGATAGCGGAGAAGCACATAGCGTAAGGAAGATCTGCTATCACACCTGTCTCGGTCTCTTTGTAATCTACCTTTTCTTCTTCATAAAGCTTGATAAGAGGAAGAGGCGAAAGAACACAGTCACCCCATACGTTGTTGGGATATACGCAAGCGTGCTCAAACTCGATCTCGGGGAAATCGGGATCGGTAAAATCACCGAAATCAAGATGGGCGTCATAACCGATGTTATAACCTCCGAAAAGATATGCGGGATAGGGCTCACCCGTTTTTACATATGCGGGATGGGTTGCAACAAGGAAGCTTTCATCGGAATAAAGCTCGAGAGCGTCACAGGAGAAGATGAAGCCTGCCTCGCCGCTGTCGGTGTTGTTTCGTCCGCCGTTACCGTAGAACTGTACAAGGAAGGCAAAGGTGTTCTCACCTTTCTTAAGATAAGGAGCAAGGTCCACCTTCTCTGCATAGCCGCCGGCTGTGCTTTCACGGAACACACAGCCCTCAAAAACTGCAAGCTCACCGTTTATCCAGAGCCAGAACTTGGTGTCACAGGCTATGTAAGCTTCAGCGATCTCGGGAAGTTCGTCTATTTCTATCTTTTTTCTTATAACTATCTTTTGGTCGGGAGTCTTATTGTCAGCTCCCCATATCCATTTTGCCTTGGAAAAATCAACTATGCTCATTGGTTTACTCCTCTGTCATATATTTGTAAATTTCGCCGTTGGTAACATAGGTTATATCGTCGTGACCTGCCATAAGGTCTAGCAGTTCACCGATAAGGTCCCATCCATCATACATATCAAACTCATATGCATGACCCCAGATATAAAGCAGAGAATCCTCAGTAGGCTCAAGGTCAATGAACTTCTTGGTAAGCCATCTGCAGGCTTCACTGCGCCAGAAACAGGTGGGAGCCCATTCCATAAAGTCGGTGGGCATCTTGTAGGTGTGGTGGCTCTGCACGTTTCTTGCGTATCTTACGGGAGTATGCTCAAGAATAATACGCTTGGTCTCCTCGGTATAGTAAGGTCCGCCGGGGTATGCCATACCCACAACATCCTGACCTGTCAAGCGAACAAGGTTCTTCTGATCCTCGCCTACCTCTTTGATAACCCCCGCTTCATCAAGGAGATCAAGACGCGGATGAGTGAGGGTGTGTACCGCAACCTCGTGGTTGACGTATACCTCCTTGATCTTCTCCTCTGTATGCTCGTTGTGAGTAACCTCGCCGTCGCGGTAAGGTAAGTTATGTACCAAACCGCAGATGCCGGTGTTTATATTAAAGGTGCATTTGAGACCTCTTTCATCAAGCATTTTGATAAATCGCTCGTCCTGTGTTACACCGTCGTCAAAGCTCAGGGTCAGAAACTTATAGGGCTTTTCCCTTTTTTCAAATTTTCTCGGAATATACATTATGCGTATACCTCTACCTTATCAGTAATTTCAGTCTTTGTATTGAAGAATATGCTTCTGCCCTCTACACGGTAGTCTGTAATTTCCTTGCCGTCAACTACAACCTTGGTTGCATTTTCAAAGGGGATACGAAGCTCGTCGAGAGGAAGCTTACCGCTGATCATATTTACCTTGCACCAGCCCTCGTCTGTTTCAAAGTTACCCCAGCCGCAGTCAAGAGACCAGATAGACTTGAAATAGCCTGCAAGCTTGGGATTGAAGCCTATCATACCGTGAGGCATATCAAACTCAAAGCCGGAGAGGATCGGAATAAAGGAGAATGTACACATATTTCTGGAATAGTGGTTACCGCACTCCATCTCGTTGAAGGGGTTACGCATAGTACCGTCATAACGGTCACGGACACCGTCAATCACCTCAAGACCCTTGTCGATAAGTCCTGCAGAGAGAAGCTGTGCCGCAAGCATATATTCAAACGCGTGCATCGTCTCCTCGGCATATGCCAGAGGAACCGCAGGCTTACGCGCACCCTCGGGATAGTCACAGATAACGGCACCCTTTTCGTCGTTTAAGCAGTAGATACGCCAGATGTTAGCATGCTCACGCATAGACTGCTTGAAGTTGTGGTGGTACATAAAGTCAACTGCACTCTTTACTCTATCCTTGTCAAATACATCACCGAGACCGATTATGTCGGAGTGCCACTGAGCACCTACCTGGTCTATCTCGGAGCCTTCGCCGATCTGATATTTAATTTCGTTTACCTCTTCATTCCATACACCTGCCGCATCGTCAAAGGGTGCAACGAGGCTGTAGTCACCGAGGTCTATTTTCTGGAAGTAGTATTTACCGTTAAAGAGCTCCTCCTCGAGGTACTTCTTACCGTTGGCATAGAGCGCTCTGTATTCCTCTGCCTGATCGTGTTCACCTAAGTAATCTGCCATAATGGATGCAGCCTTAAGTGCAAGGAGGTAGTAGCCCTCAAGCCAGGAGGAAGCGGAAAACAGCTCAGTATCAAGGGTATTGTGCTGTCTGCCCTCAAGGATACCGTCCTTATTGCGGTCCCAATACTCTTCGTTTGACTCGTCCCAGGCATAAGCAAGTGCGCCCTTTACTCTTTCCCAGTTCTTCTTGAGCCATTCGTCGTCACCGCATATCTTCCAGTCACGGTAGGTCTTGAATACACCTGCCATCTGACCGTCAACACAAGCGTGGAAGGGTACGTAGTCGGGTCTGCCCAGCGGCAAAGCCATACGGAACTCCATCTTACCGCCCTCTTTGTAGTTATATGTATAGTCAAGATCTCTCATAGATCGCTCAAGTCTGGGGAATAAGAAGCACAGTGCATAAGCATAGCTCCATACGTGAGTACAGGAGCCCTCACAGGCACCAACGTGTTCAAGACAGCCCTCCCAGCCGTAGAGTGAGCCGTCCTCAAGTCTCCATACGGTAGGAGATTTAAGAACGCTTATTGCAGTTGCCATAGCGTCAACTATCTTACCGGGCAGGGTCTGGGTGTGGAACTCATTCTTGAAGCGCATCGTCTCTTCATAGAGTCTGTTCCAGTTCTTCATTGCATAGTCTGCAGAAGCCTCGGAGTTCTTGAAGAGCTTTGCGTAGTAGTTCTTCCATGTATAGTCAACCTCTTTACCGTCCTTCTCAACCTTATAGGGAGTCCAGTAGTTGTAGTTGTTGGGGACGTTCCATGAAAGGATAAAGCGAAGTGTCTTCTTCTCACCGGGCTTTACCTTAACGTAGGGAGCAAGAGTACAGTGGTCACCGCGGTCGCTGTATTCCTTATATACACGGTTCTCGAACTTGGACTGCTCGTTGAACTGACGCCAGTAGGTTATAACGTCATCCTTCCAGCCGGCTCTGTACCACATCTCCTGATAGGAAAGGTCGGGACAGTCGGTAGCGATGGTCATATCGTAGTAGCCGATCTCGTCCTCGCCTAATTCGTCGCTGTACATATAGATCTTTGATATATCTCCCTCACGGCTGTAGCGGTTGAGGGACTTTTCCTTGTGGGGATTCTTGCAGGAGAACGCCGCAGTATAGGTTATCTCTTTGCCTGTATAGTTAGTAAATTCAATTTCAAAGAAAGCAGCGGGAATGCTGGAGTCATCCTCGTTAAGGGGGATAAAGGGATTGAAAGCGCGGAGCTTTATCTCACCGGGGAAATGCTTGTCCTTGAAAGACATTGTAGCCAACGGGAATTCACCGTCAAACTCGGTATCCTCAAAGTGAGGCATAGCCGCCATGCTGAAGGTGGAGGGACCGTGACCGTAGCCCATATAGTCACCCTTTATGGTAGGACCCATGTAGCACTTGAGATAGTCACCGTGGAGGATACGGGTATCAAGTATCTCACCTTCACACTCTGCCTTTACTGCAAAGTGGGTGTATGCGTTTTCGGTTTCCTTTGCGGGTTTATTGTAAATTTCCCAGTCTACAAGACGGCCGTTACCTGCAAGGCTGATACAGCCTGTACCGATACCGCCTATGGGGAAAGCTATTTCTCTTGTGGCAATGCCCTTGTACTTCATAATGATCTCCTTTGAAGATATAAATATAGTTATATATATTATATATATAATAGGGCTCTGTGTCAATAGTAATATACCCTTGAGAAAATAAATATATTGTACTGTCGGTGCTTGAAAAACCGAAAAAAATATGTTATGCTAAAGGATGATAAAAATGGCTTCGAAGATCATTGATGCAAGAAAACTGAATATTGCGCTTGTTTGCTTTGCACTTGTACTTATATCCTCCGTAATAAGCGGACTTATAATGTCGGGCTTTGAGCCCGAGGTTGCTCCGGCTATGGCGCAAAAGTCCACCTTGATCGAAGATATATTAGCCCGTGACGGTGAGATAAGAGCTATGTGGATAGCGTCCGTTGCAAATATAAACTTTCCCTCACAAAGAGGCTTGTCACAAGATGAACTTAAGGCTGAGATCGATTCTATACTTACAGAAGCCCTTGAAAACTCGATGAATACGGTCATAATACAGGTAAGACCCTCCTCGGATGCGCTTTACAGATCAAAGCTCTTCCCTTCCTCAGAGTATCTGTGCAACGCTCAGGGAGACGAGATTCCCCTTGATATACTTGAATATCTCACAGCGGAGGGTCACAAATTAGGCATAGCAGTATGCGCTTGGGTAAATCCCTTAAGGGTATCTACCTCAATGAACGATTCCAAGGGCGATGCTGCTCTGTTATCCAAAACCAATCCGGCTTATAAAAATCCCGAATACTGCGTAAGCTACGATGGTGCTCTGTACTATAATCCCGGACTGCCCGAGGTAAGGTCTCTTATTGCCGAGGGAGTACGCGAAATTGCCGAAAACTACCCTGTGGATGCAATACTTTTTGACGATTATTTTTATCCATATCCCGCAGAGAATGCCGTATATGACGATTCTGCCGTTTTTGCAGAGTACGGCAACGGACTCGGTCTTGAGGACTGGCGGCGCGAAAACGTAAACGCTATGATAAAATCAAGCTACGATGCCGTAAAAGACGTGAATTCCGACTGTTATTTCGGCATTTCACCCTTCGGAATATGGTGCAACAACGACGGCTCAAACGGCGGCTCAGACACAAGAGGTCTGAGTGCTTATTCAGCTATTTACTGCGATGCTAAGGCTTGGATACAAGGCGGCTACATCGACTTCATATCTCCACAGCTGTACTGGAGCTTTGACACGGAGGCTGCGCCCTACGGTGAGCTCTGCGACTGGTGGGATGAAGCTCTTGCAGGTACCGATATTCCGCTTATAATTTCCCATGCAGCTTACCGCACCGAGGAATGGTCCTCACCTGATGAGATCACGAACCAGATACGCTATGCAAGAGCTAAGAAAAGCTATCTCGGCTCTGCCTTCTACGGCTATTCTGCCATTAAGGCAAACACGGGCGGAGTGGCGGACTGCCTTAAGGAGATTTACTGAAATTGAGGTGCAGAACGTAATTTTCAAATGCAGAATGCAGAGTGCAGAATGCAGAATTGAGGAGATTTTTGCACCCTAAAGGCGCAAAAATTCCATTAAATTATATCAATCTGTTTATATACTACAATTTACATGCTTTAAAATTATCAAATTCTTATAACTTAAAATAGGTTCAATAGATATAGAATGCAAATATTATGATGCAATGAAGATTTTCGACCTTAGGAGAAAATCAACCATAATTCTGCACTCTGCATTCTGCATTCTGCATTCTGAACTTCGCACTCTGCATTCCATTTCCGTTTCCAATAATTTAGTGTTTCCTTTTTCCCCTTTGATGCTTATAATAAGTATTAGAGGAAGTGGTGAAATGGAGCTGATATTGATTAGTGACAGTAAACTTAAAATTATGCTGTCGCAAAAGGATATGACAAAATATGCCCTCAAAATAGAGGACATAGATTACGATAATACCGAGACCCGTCGGGCATTCTGGAACATTCTTGACGAGGCAAAGCACAAAACCGGATTCGATGCCGCAAGAGAGAGGATATTCGTTCAGGTGTTTCCCTCGCGGTGCGGCGGATGCGAGATATTTGTCACCAAGTTAGAAAAAGGGGTCTCAGCCGATGACCTGTCTGTATCGGTGGCAAAAAGAAGGGCTAATACAATATACCGTTTTTCTGATATAAACAATCTTCTGTCGGTCTGCTCTATACTATACAAGAGAGGATACGAGGGCGAAAGCGCGGTATACTATGATGATAAGAACTATTATCTGAGTATTACGGGAGAGCAGTTATTTATTGACGAATACGCAGATATGCGTGAAAATATAAAATACATATACCATATCCTTGAGCACTGTGAGGGGATATGCACGAGGGGGGCTGTAGAAACGCTGGCTGCCCTTCGTTGAAAGGACTTTAAAATGACCTGGGAAGAACTTGAAAAGCAATGTAATGAGTGTACTAAATGCGAGCTTTGTAAAACAAGGACAAATACGGTTTTCGGATGCGGAGACCGTAATGCCGATCTTATGTTCATAGGGGAAGCACCCGGCGAGCGCGAGGACCTGTCGGGTACTCCCTTCGTGGGCCGCGCAGGACAGCTCTTTGACAAATATCTTGAGGCTGTGGGTATCGAGCGCGAGGACGTTTATATAGCGAATATGCTTAAATGCCGTCCTCCCAAAAACCGCGATCCCCTGCCCTCCGAGCAGGATATGTGCATCGAATATCTGAGAGATCAGATCAGACTGATAAAGCCGAAAATGATCGTATGCCTCGGCAGAATATCCGCAATGAGACTTATTGACCCCAACTATAAGATCACGGTACAGCACGGTCAATGGGTACGTAAGGGTAACTTCGATATGACGGCGGTATTCCATCCCTCGCTTCTGCTCCGCGACCCCCGAAAAAAAGAGGACATGCTTACGGATATGAAGGAGATCAAGCGAAGGCTTGATCTTATACAGAACGCATAAGCGTTCTGTAAATGCAGAATGCAGAATGCAAAATGCAGAATTATGGTTGATTTTCTCACTTTGGGTCGAAAATCTTCATCATTTTTTGTTTTTGCATTATCTTAGTTTTGCATTTTTGATTGAATAATATTAATAAGATTTATATTTAATGGAATTTTTGACACCCTTAAGGTGACAAAAATCACATCAATTCTGCATTCTGCATTACGACTCCATGGCTACAGCCATTCCGCTGTATAATTCCACTAACCACATCAAAGATGTGGAGTGTCATGGATCTGCATTCTGCACTCGTAGTATGCATTTTGCATTTCTAAGGAGTTAATTTTGGACATTTCTGTTTCAGTTAATACCGTTGCCACTATGTTTTTGCTTATACTGGTAGGCTTCGGTGTAAGAAAATTCGGATGGGTGGACAAGGAAGCATCAAAGAAGCTATCCGATCTTATTTTATGCGTGGCACAGCCCTTTCTGCTCATATCGTCAATAGTCAATACGGAGTATTCACCTACCGCTCTTAAGGAAGGCGGACTTATAATACTTTTGTCCTTCCTTTTGCACGTTTTGTCGGCAGGCTTTGCGTATTTATGCTCAAGACCTTTAAAGGATAAGGGTGAGTCGGCTATAATGCAGTATGCCCTAATATTTGAAAACGCCGCCTTCTACGGCTTTCCCGTATTGGCAGCGGTGTTAGGCGAAAAGGGTCTTTTCTGGGGTGCGTTCTACTGTATCATATTTAACATCCTGTCCTGGACCTACGGTATGTTCGTGCTGAGCACGGCTAATAAAAGCATCAAAATGAATATCAAAAAGGTATTCGTCAATTTCGGCACTATACCCGCCCTGATCGGTGTTCTTATCTTTGTTCTGCGTATTCCTCTGCCCGTACCCGTAAAGGATACAATGAGCTATTTTGCAGGGCTTTCTACCCCTGTATCGATGCTTATAATCGGCGGCGTTCTTGCAAATCTTCCCTTCAAGAAGTTATTTACCAACCTCAAGGTATACTGGCTCTGTCTGTGTAAGTTAGTGCTTTTTCCCGTCATCATAGGTGCAATAGTGATCCTTATAGGATTGCCCCGTGATATCGCGCTTTTTGCCACACTTATGGCTTCTATGCCTACGGCGGCTACCACCACCGTATTCGGTGAAAAATTCGGCATACAGCCCGAATACAGCGCACTGTGTGTAGGTATCTCAACCGTAATTTCGGTAGTTACGATACCTGTAATTACACTTGTTTTTGATATAATAGTAAAATAAAAAGGCTCGAAAGAGCCTTTTATTATTTACTTAGCTTTGCAACGAAAAATCCGTCTGTTTTGCCTGACTTTGGAAAATAGGTAGTCATATCCGCGAGCTTAAAGTCCTCGTTTTCGGAAAGGAATTTATTTACTATATCCTCATTTTCTTTTTTATTGAGGGTACAGGTGGAATACACAAGTGTTCCGCCGTTCTTTAAATAGTTGGCAGAAGCAGAAAGTATAGCATACTGTATCTCGGGCAGGCGTTCTATATCTTCCCTGTTTTTGTATCTTGTCTCGGGCTTCTTTGCAACTACACCAAGCCCCGAGCAAGGCACGTCACATAAGACTCTGTCAGCCTTCCCGATATATTCGGGAATAGCATTTTTAGAGTTGTTTTCTCTTGTTTCTATAATGTCTATCCCAAGTCTTTCAGCACCCTTGGTGACGAGAGAAAGCTTGCTTTTGTGCAGATCAAGAGCAAGTATTCTGCCCTTATTCTCCATACACATAGCCATACCGAAGGTCTTGCCTCCGGGACAGCAACAGGTGTCTATCACAAAGTCATCGGGTCGCGCATCAACGGCTCTCACCGCCATCTGGGATGCCTCGTCCTGCACGTACGCACCGTTACCGCAAAGCTTTTCTACCTCCTCAAAGGAAATACCCTTAAGTATATGTATCCCATCGGGAGAGCTTTCGGTGTATTCACAAGGAATACCACTTAATTTTGACATAAGCTCTTGTCTTGTGTTTACGAGTGTGTTTGTACGAAGGGTCATTGTAGGTGCCTTGTCAATACCCTTAAGTATATCCTCTGCATCCCCATACTGCTCCTGCCAAAGCTCAACTATCCATTGAGGAATAGAATACTTGACGGACAGATATTCTGTTCTGTCCTTAGGCAATTCAAGAGTATTCTTTACAGATATGAGCTTACGCAGTACCGCGTTGACAAAGCCCTTTGCCGAGGGCTTATTTTTTTTGGCACACTCCACCGCTTCGTTTACTGCCGCATGATCCGGCACACGGTCAAGGAAAAGTATCTGATACGCACCTATACGTAGTATCGCCAGAACCTCGGCGTCAAGACTTGAAATAGGCTTTGCCGAGCAAGCCGAGAGATAGTAGTCAAGAGTTATCCTACGTTCTATCGTACCATACACAAGCACGGTAAAAAGAGAACGGTCGGGTCCCTCTATAGCGTATTTCTTTATAGCGGAATCTATCTCAAGATTGCTGAATTTATTATCCTTATAATGCCGCAATACCGAACGGTATGCGGCTTCTCTTACGTTTATCAATCTCTTCTCCTGCCGCCTACGAGCATAATAAGTCGAAGTAAGTTACCTATAGCCGAAAGCAGAGCTGCCACATAGGTAAGAGCTGCCGCGCGAAGCACCTTCTTCGTTCCGCGAAGCTCCTCGTCAGACAGATATCCTTGCTCAAGAGCAACCACGGCTCTGCGGCTGGCGTTGAACTCTACGGGAAGGGTCACAAGCTGAAAAGCTACTACCGCACAGAAAAGTCCTATACCGATATAAGCAAGCACAGTAAAGGAAAGAATGATACCGAGGATGGCAAGGTATATTCCTGCAGTAGAGCCGATATTGGCAACTCCAACAAGACTTCCTCTTATTTTCATAGGAGTATACTCCTCGGCATACTGCACGGCGTGGCCTGCCTCGTGGGCGGCAACACCTACCGCCGCAACTGAGGTGCTGTCGTGTACAGAGCTTGACAGGCGCACTACATTGGTCTTGGGGTCAAAGTGGTCGGTAAGATCACCCGCCACACGCTCTATACGGACGTTGTAAAGCCCGTTTTTGTCAAGAATCTTTCTTGCCGCCTCGGCACCTGTAAGTCCGTAGCGGTTGGTTACCTTGGAATACTTTTTGAAGGTGGAATTGACATTGAAGGACGCCCATATTGCAAGAAGCATAGGGGGTATTACAAATATCAGATACCAATAATCCAAATAAAAGAAAGGCATAAAATTACTCCTTTGTGTTTTTGAAAATATCTCCTACGGCTACTCTTCTGCCGTTGATAAAGCCGAGAGAATCCATACGTCCCTTGCCCTCGGGAAGAAGTTTGGTAAGAAGTATACTTCCCTTGCCGCAAGCTATTTCTATCTTACCGCCGTCAAGGGAAATGACCTCACCCGGAGCCTTGTTATGGCTCTTATCCGAATATTCTGCACTAATAAATTTAACCATTTTGCCGTTAAGATATGCAAAGGAAAGGGGTATGGGAGAAAGTCCTCTTATCCTGCACCATACGTTATATGCATCCTCTGTGAAATCAAGCAGACAGTCTGATTTTTCTATCTTCTTTGCATAATTTGACAGGCTGTCGTCCTGCTTCTCGGGCGTTATCTCACCCTTTTCAAGCATTATGAGAGTATCTACAAGGAGCTTACCGCCTACCTCGGCTAACTTATCGTGCATGGTCTCAAAATTGTCCTCGGGTGTAATATCCACCTCTGCCTTGGTCAGCATATCACCCGTATCAAGACCATTGTCCATCTTCATAATGGTGATACCCGTCTTTGTCTTACCGTCTATTATTGCGCACTGGATAGGTGCTGCTCCGCGATACTCGGGCAGAAGCGAGCCGTGAACGTTGATACAGCCGAAATTACCGTACTCAATAACGTAGGGAGGAAGTATCTGACCGTAAGCAGCAACGATTATTGCATCGGGATTATATTTATCAATAATAGGCTGCATCTCACCGTTTTTAAGGGTGGCGGGCTGATATACCTCTATACCGTGCTCGAGAGCACAAACCTTAACGGGAGGAGGAGTCAGCTCATAACCTCTGCCTTTCGGCTTATCGGGCTGAGTAACTACAGCTACGACCTCATTTTCCGAATTGATAAGGGCTTCAAGCACGACCCTTGCAAGGTCGGGCGTACCCATGAAAATTACTTTCATTCCTCAAACATCTCCTCTATCTCGTCGGGGGTAAGCATACGCTCTGCGCGGTCGGTATAGATGATACCATCCATATGCTCTATCTCGTGGCAGAATGCTCTTGCGCCCAAACCTGATGCGGTATGGGTAAAGATCTCACCGTTTCGGTTCATTGCACGGACGGTTACGGTCTCGGGTCGGGTAACTACACCCCACTTGCCGGGTAGGGACAGACAGCCTTCAAGACCTGTCTGCTCACCGTCTATCTCGATTATCTCGGGGTTGATGAGCTCTATGGTATTGCCCTCCTCGTATTCAACGAGAGCAATACGGCGAAGTACTCCCACCTGAACTGCCGCAAGACCTGCTCCCTGCGCCTTATGGAGAGTGTCACGCATATCATCAAGTAAAGCTATGATACGGGGAGTTATCTCTGTTACCTCTCTGCTCTTCTTTCGGAGCATAGGATCTTCTTCGGTTATTATATTCAAAATTGCCATTATAAACACATCCTTTCAAACTATAATTGTAACATCATTTTCAGAAAAATGCAATATCTATCCCCTCTTTTGACATCATTTTTATCGGTACGTCTTTATAATTAATACAAAGGAGGACGGAGTGGAACAGATAATATACGCAGATATACTTTTTATTGTCAATTTCAGCATGGATTTTCTTGCTTTATACATAGCCTCAAAGCTACTACATAACAACTGTCATTTTGCATCCCTTATCATGTCGGCGGGGATAGGAGCCGTATACGGAGTTGCCTCCCTGTTTCTGTCGGGAAGCGGTATGCTTAATGCCCTTATAAATACCGCCGTTGCCCTTCTTATGTGTTATATAGTTTTCGGATCGGCATCGATACTTAATTTAATACGCAACACCCTATGCTTTTATGGAATAAGCTTTCTTATGGGCGGAGTTATGACAGGGGTATATAACCTTGCAAACAAAGGAATTACGGGCAGAGGTATAGTCATAAACGGCGACTCTGCCTCGCTCGTGTCGGAGATGCCGCCCTTGACATTTATTATCATAGCGGTCGCTTCGGTTATTTTTTCCTATGTATGCTCTGCCGTTACGACAAGATTGAGAGCGAAAAAAAAGGCATCGGTGTATATCCGTATAGGCAATAAGGATGTAAATATGACAGGGCTGTGCGACAGCGGAAATCTCCTATTGGAGCCTGCAGGTTCACTTCCCTGTCTGATTTGTAATCTTAAGAGCATTGAGAAGCTTTTACCTGTAGGCGTGATACCATTGTTCCGAGATATGAAATTAGGGTTGCTTGAATATACAGACCCGGCGCTTGCAAAGAAAATACGGCTTGTACCAATGCGCTCGGTAGGCGGCTCGGGAATAAGACCCGGGATAATTCCGGATGAGATAAGAATAAACGGCGAACCGAAAAGACTATGTATCGTATGTGACAGCGAAAACGACAGCTATGGCGGCACCGAAGCTATTATACCCACATCTGTATTGTAGGAGGAATATATGTTAAAGATCATTGATAAGCTTATAAGGCTGCTGACAGGAAGTACAAAAGAGCTTTATTACATAAACGGTCCCGATGTGCTTCCCCAGCCCTTGGAAGCAGAAGAGGAAGCACGACTGATAGAAGAAAAGGATGAAGACCCGTCGGTACGGTCTGTGCTTGTGGAGCATAATCTGAGGCTGGTGGTATATATAGCCAAGAAATTTGAAAACACGGGAGTAGGTATAGAGGACCTCATATCCATAGGTACCATAGGACTTATAAAGGCTATAAACACCTTCAAGTCGGACAAAAACATCAAGCTGGCAACCTACGCCTCCCGCTGTATCGAAAACGAGATACTGATGTATATCCGTAAAAGCTCAAATCAACGTACCGAGATGTCTATAGACGAGCCGCTTAACACCGACTGGGACGGAAACGAGCTTCTGTTGTCGGATATTCTCGGCGGTGACGAGGACAGCGTATACAAGAATATCGAGAACGAGGAAGAAAGACGGATTCTTTTAGAGGCGGTATCGACCCTATGCGAGCGTGACCGTGAGATAATCTCAAGACGCTTTGCCTTAAACGGCGGAAAGGAGCTGACCCAAAAAGAAGTAGCCGATCAGATGGGGATATCACAATCTTACATATCAAGGCTTGAAAAAAAGATAATAGATAAGCTGAAAAGGGATATTTCGGCAAAGGTATAGAAAAATGGTTTCCTTGGGAAACCATTTTTGATTAGGAATTAGGAGTTATGAGTTATGGTTGATTTTCTCCAAATTCGAAAATCTCATATACAATTTTGTGCCCTTTTTCTATTTACGGGTAGTATATAAATAAGTATAAATCTTGACTTTAAAATATAATAATGCTATAATATAATGTATTTTTATGTTTTATTGAGGAATTATGATCTGTTTATCCTGCGAAAAGCTTTCGCTGGCATTTGGTACCGACGTAATACTTGACAAGATTTCCTTCTCCTTAAACGACGGGGACAAGTTAGGTATAGTCGGCGTTAACGGTGCTGGCAAAAGCACACTTTTCAAGCTTATTACAGGTGAATATACCCCAACCGAGGGAAATGTCCATATAGACCGCCAGAAGAAGGTTGGAGTGCTTAAGCAGAATGCTTGCGCCGATGGAGACAAGTCGATCTACGACGAGGTGCTGGAGCATGCCTTCCCTGACCTTATACGACGCGAAAAAGAGCTGGAGGAGCTGCGCCGCCGTATAGAGTGGGGAGAGAGCTCTCTGAGTCAGAGCTATACCTCAGCCGAGGAAGCGTTCCGACGGGACGGAGGCTACGAGTACCGCAGCCGTGCGGGAGGAATACTGGTAAGTCTGGGATTTCCTCAGGAGGAGCACCGCCGACCTGTATACGAGTTAAGCGGAGGTCAGAAGACCCGTGTGGCTCTTGCTTCCCTGCTTCTGTGTGAACCGGATATCCTTATGCTGGACGAGCCTACAAACCACCTTGACATCGGTGCGCTTAACTGGCTTGAGGAATTTCTTATCTCTTATCCCAAGACCGTGCTTGTCATATCCCACGACAGATATTTTCTTGACCGTGTGTGTACCCATACACTTGATATAGAGAATAAGCACGGAAAGCTTTACAACGGCAACTACTCGAGTTTCGTTGAGAAGAAAAAGAAGGACCGTGAGGTTGAGGAAAAGCACTATAAGAATCAGCAAAAAGAGATCAAGCGTATCGAAGAATACATAGCCCAGCAGAAGCGCTGGAACCGCGAAAGAAACATCATAGCGGCTGAAAGCCGACAGAAGCAGCTTGACAAGATGGAAAAGCTGGACCGCCCAGATGCTCCGTTAGAGAACATCCGCATCGCATTTAATAAATCGGGTGAGGGAGCAAACGAGGTTCTGACACTGAACAAGCTGTCAAAGGCATACGGTGACAATCTTCTTTTCCGAGATCTGAGCCTTACGGTGATGAAGCGGGATCATGCATTCATTATCGGCTCAAACGGATGCGGCAAGTCTACGCTTATAAAGATCCTTGCAAAAAAGTTGTCCGCTGACAGCGGCTCTGTACATTGGGGTCTTAACACCGTATTTGCTTATTACGATCAGGAGAATCAAAATCTTGATCTTTCCAAGACCGTGCTTGACGAGCTGTGGGATGCTTATCCCGATCTTACCCAAACCGAGGTACGAAACACCCTTGCCCTGTTCTTATTCCGTGGCGAGGACGTCATAAAGCCCGTTTCGGTGCTGTCGGGCGGTGAGAGAGCAAGGCTGACACTTGCCAAGCTGATGCTCTCCCGTATGAACGTGCTTATCCTTGACGAGCCTACAAACCACCTTGACATAGGAAGTCGTGAGGCACTGGAGGAGGCGCTTATGCAGTTCGACGGAACGATGATCGCCGTATCCCACGACAGATATTTCATTCAGAAGCTCTCCACCCGTATTCTCTGCTTTGACCTTGAAGCTAAGGGCAGCATATACGACTATAAGGGCGGTTATGACGATTTCTGTAATTTCCGAAAGAGATATGAAAAGGAAGGCAGTATTGCTTCAGCCGAAGCTCCTACCGCCGCCAAGACCGACTATCTCAATCAAAAAAAACAGCAGTCAGAGCTAAGAAAGCAGAAGCGCCGCTACGAAAAAGCTCTTGAGGATTCCGAAAAGCTTGAAGAGGCGATAGAAGAATGTGACAAAGAAGCACAGCTCTGTGCCACGGACCATATAAAGCTGGCTGAGCTTTATGCAAAAAAAGAAGAATATGAGCATATGCTCCTTGAAGCATATGAGATCATAGAAAATTATGAAAAGGAAATGTGATATTATGAAGAAGTTTTTACTTATCCTGTGTGTTTGTGCTATTCTCCTTTCGGGAACGGCATGCAAGAAGAATAACAACGAAACCCCCGACGAAACAGGTGATGTTACCGCAGAAGTTACCCAGCCCCGCGAGACCATAGATATAGACGGCGACGGAAAGTCGGACGGTTATGTCGTTGAGGGTATCAGCGGCTTTGACCCCGATGAGGTACAGCCCGACGAGACGGGTGATGGCGATGAAGGTGATACACCCGTACAGAACACGGCGGATGAGACTACTCCAACGGTAGTTATCAGCGACGGAGGCAATAAGAAAGGTCTCTGGCCCTCAGACAGCGTGCCCGAGGATGTTCCCGCATTTGAGGATTATGAGGAGATGTACCCTGCTCAGTATACCGACGGCGAATCCTCCGAGGAATGGTATCTCAGCTTCGATTCCACCGAAAAGGACTATGATGCATGGCTTAAGAAGTTAGAGCAGGAGGGTTATACCGAAAGCGATAAGATCGTCGGCTTCTGGGGCAACGGCGAGCAGATACTCAACCTCTACACAGAGGAAATTGACGGTGAGTTCTGTGTTTCCATCGACATCTTCAAGTCCAAGCCCGTTGAGTATCCCGCAGAGGTATCAAAGGTATTCCCCGAGTTTACTCATACCGACTCCACCCTTTACGGCTGGTACGTAAAGGCAGGCTCTCCCAATGTTCTCTCTGTTTCATATGCTTGCGGTAAGAGCTTCAGCCAGGACCTTGAGGCGTACAAGCAGAAGCTTACCGATGCGGGCTTCACCGTGACAGGCGAGAGCGCCACAAAGGAAGTAGACGGCAAAACATATACCGTTCGCTACGGTGATACCGTAAGCACATATGAGGACTGTCTTGAATTTGAATATTAATAGATATATATCAACATCCCCCGACGAGACAGAGGCTATCGCGAGAGAGCTTGCGAAGAAGCTCTCAAACGGAGATTTTGTAGCCATGTACGGTGACCTCGGCGCAGGCAAGACCGCCTTTACAAGGGGCTTAGGCGCAGTTCTCTGCCCCGGTGAGCCCGTAAGCAGTCCCACCTATGCCATAGTAAACGAATATTACGGGGATGGAGTAAGGCTCTGTCACTTTGATATGTACCGTATCACCGACGATGAGGATCTCTATTCCATAGGCTTCTACGATTATGAGGACTGTATCATCGTATGTGAGTGGTCGGAGAATATCGAATTTGCCCTGCCCGATGAATATTACAAGGTGACGATCAGAAAAGCTGATGAAAGCACCCGTGAGATCACAATAGAGGAGATCAGATGATCACGTTAGCAATAGATTCCACAGCCAAGGCGGCATCCGCTGCTTTACTTTCGGATAATACCGTCATTGCGGAATATACACAGAACACCGGACACACTCACAGCGAGACCATGCTCCCTATGGCGGAGGCTGTTATGAAGGCGGCAGGAGTCACACCTGACGCTATAGACCTATTCGCCATTTCTGCAGGACCCGGCTCCTTTACAGGGGTGCGTATAGGTATATCTCTGATAAAGGGACTCTGCTTTGGCAAAAACAAGCCAATAGCCGCCCTTTCATCTATGGATACACTTGCCCGTAACCTTGAGGGCTTTAGGGGTATAGTATGTCCCGTAATGGATGCAAGAAGAAATCAGGTATATACCGCCATATTCAAGGATGGTGAAAGAATTACAGAGGATATGCTTATTCCCTGTTCGGAGCTCAAGGAAATGCTCTCGGAATACGACTGTCCCATATACTTTACAGGTGACGGCTATGACCTTGCAAAAAAGCTCATAGATCTGCCCGCTATAAAAGATACCCCTGTAAGGCTTCGCCTACAGAACGCAGTATCGGTTGCCCTTGAGGGCATAAAATGCTATAACGAAAATAAAAATATCTTCACCGACACCGAGGTAATGCCTATATATCTCAGAGCATCCCAGGCAGAGCGTGAAAGACTGGAAAGGATACAAAACAATGAGTGAAAGAGTAATCGCCATTGCCTGCGATCAGGCGGCATACGACCTTAAGCTTGACGTTATCAAGCACCTTGAAGAAAGAGGGATCAAGTATACCGATCACGGTACACATTCCACCGATTCGGTACACTACCCCGAATACGCCCACAAGGTATGCGTTGAGATACAGGAAGGAAGAGCTGAGCTTGGCATCCTTATCTGCGGTACCGGTATCGGTATGTCCATGGCGGCAAACAAGCATAAGGGTATACGCGCGGCTGTATGCTGTGACACCTTCTCTGCCGAGATGACCAGACGCCATAACGACGCAAACGTTCTCTGCTTCGGTGCAAGAGTTCTCGGTAAGGGTGTAGCTCTGCAGATAGTAGACGCCTTCCTTGATGCTCCATTTGAGTGCGGAAGACATAATACTAGAGTCGATATGTTTATGGCACTTGAACAATAATGCAAAATTAAAAATGCAAAATGCAAAATTGAGGAGGATTTTCACCAAAGTGAAAATCTTCCTCTAATTACGAACAGGAATAAATTCATGAAGAATAAAGACATTTTTACAGAAGGCAGTATACCGAAAAAGCTGATAGCCTTTATGCTGCCTATCCTTGGGGCGTTGGTGCTTCAGGCAATGTACGGAGCGGTGGACCTGCTTATCGTGGGCAAATTCGGCACTGCCGAGGGTATATCAGCCGTATCCACAGGCTCCAATATAGTCAACCTCTTTACCTTTACCATAGCGGGTCTTACCATGGGTATGACGGTTATCATCGGTCAGTATATAGGCGAGAAAAAAGCTGACCGTATAGGTAAGATAATCGGCGGAGCCCTTGCGGTATTTATACTGCTGACAGTTATTTTCACCGCATTTGTGGTACTGGGTGCGGATATGCTTACGTCCGTTATGCGTGCTCCCAAGGAAGCACATGCCCTGACAGTACAGTATGTCATGATATGCGGCGGCGGTCTGATATTTATATTTGCCTACAATATAATCAGCGGTATCTTCCGCGGTATGGGTAACTCCCGTCTGCCTCTGCTCTTCGTAGCAATAGCCTGTGTAGTAAACATCATAGGCGACCTTTTATTCGTAGCGGTATTAAAATGGAACGTAGCAGGTGCGGCTTTAGCTACGGTAGGTGCACAAGCGGTAAGCGTTATACTGTCACTTATTATTATAAAACGGCAGAAGCTTCCCTTTAAGTTTTCACTTAAGGATATTCGCTTCTGCGATGAGACAAAGAAGGTTCTTCGCGTAGGCTTGCCCATTTCCCTTCAGGATATTCTGACCAACGTATCCTTCCTTGTGATATGCGCACTTATCAACAATATCGGACTTGCCCAGTCCTCGGGTTACGGTATAGCACAGAAGGTAATAAGCTTTATTATGCTTATCCCAAGCTCCCTCATGCAGAGCATGTCTGCTTTCATCTCTCAAAATATCGGTGCAAGACAATTTAAACGTGCAAAGCACTCTATGTACTGGGGTATGGGCATGGGCGCTTCGGTAGGCGTCGTGATATTTATACTGATATTCTTCTTCGGAGAGATCCCCTCCGCACTTTTCTCTGACAATGCGGCATATATAGCCGAAGCCGCAAGCTATCTCAAGGGATTTGCTATCGATACCGTGATCACCTGCGTACTGTTCAGCTATATGGGATATTTTAACGGCTGCGGCAGAACCCTGTTCGTTATGATACAGGGTATTACCTCGGCATTTCTTATAAGAATGCCCGTTTCCTATCTTATGAGTCTCGGAGATGATCCTTCACTTGCAAGAATAGGCTTTGCGGTGCCGATATCAACTCTATTCGGTATTATAGTTTGTATATCATATTATGCATATCTAAACAAAAAGCAAGTGCTGTAGCACTTGCCTTTTGTTTAGATGGAAGGTGATGGATTATATATAAACGCCTAAGCGAATATATCAGCAATTTATTTCAAAACGCAGATTGCATTTTGGACAACGTACAGTATGCTTTCCCTTGCGTTTTGGCAATCTAAGATTTGCTTTGCAGTGGGGACATATACGGTAGATATGGGTCTTACGGTCACGGTACTTGTTTTTTTGGAGCTTAAAGAAGCCCTTTACCTTACCCCATATATTAATAAACTGCCTGTTTTCCTGTTGCCTTTTGTAGATATTCCTTGACAGGACACGGAAGATACACCATATTACAAGGGCATCCTCCAGGATCCAGATGATCAACGAATGAAAAAATATATTTACAACAGACAGTATTACCGCCGTCCACAGAATACCAACACACAGTTTATCAATACCGTTTCTGCCGTACATAAATCTTGATAATTTTTCTCTGAATCTCATATTCTTCCTCATTTCTTGTTTTTGATTATATTACACTATTTTCAATTAAACATCAACAGTATACGTGAAATTTGTTGATTTTCGGTTGAATGTATTATATTATTATTTTAACGGAGGTGTTTTAATGTTTAAGATACTTGTAGTTGAGGATAACAAGGAGCTTTCCCGTCTTTTCTGCCGCGTTCTGCAACGTGAAGGCTATACTGCCTTCGAGGCTGAGGACGGAATTTACGCACTTGATATACTGGAAAATGAATATATAGACCTTATCATATCAGATATAATGATGCCGCGTATGGACGGTATAGAGCTCGTACGCTCTCTGCGGCAGGCAAAATACAATATGCCCGTGCTTATGATAACAGCAAAGGAGACCTTTGCAGATAAACAGCAAAGCTTTAACGCAGGGGTGGATGACTATATGGTCAAGCCGGTTGACGTGAACGAAATGATGCTGAGGGTAAAAGCTCTCTTACGCCGTGCAAAGATAGTTAACGAAAGGAAACTCACCTTCGGCAGTACCGTACTTGAATACGATACCCTGAGTATCAATACTCCTACGGAAACACAGACCCTGCCCCAAAAGGAGTTTATGCTGCTCTACAAATTAGCTGCCAACCCCAATCACATATACACCCGTCAACAGATCATGGATGATATATGGGGCATGGCAAGCGAGACCGAGACACACACCGTAGATGTCCATATCAACCGTCTACGTGACCGACTGCGTGAGAATAAGGACATAGAGATCATCACGGTACGGGGGTTAGGCTACAAGGTGGTAAGTAAAAGTGAAAAATAATAACCTCAACAATAAAAGTCTACGGTCTCTGAGAAAATATCTGACCTTTGTTATCTTTACAATGATAATAATATCAATATTGCTTGCAGCCGTTTTCACTCTGGCGCTTGCATATCTGCATCTGCTTCCCAAGGTGGGCGCGAGTCCTTTTGGCTTTCTGTTCGGTATCCTCGGCATCAGTGTCGCAATTGCAAGTTTTTTTGCCTATTATATAAACGAGCATATCCTGCGCCCCATAAGAACCTTGAGCGATGCGTCAAAAACCGTTGCTACAGGCAACTTCAACGTCCGTATAGACGTGCGTACAGATATAGAGGAGCTTAACGCCACTTTTGATAACTTCAACAATATGGTTACAGAGCTTAATTCCATAGAAACTCTGCGTAACGACTTCGTAGCAAATGTTTCCCACGAGTTCAAGACTCCTTTGTCAGCCATAGAAGGCTACACTATGCTTCTGCAGGACGAAGCTCTGAGTGAAGCGGAGCGAAACGATTATATTTCAAAGATAACCGATAATACCCGACGACTCTCTTCTTTGACCGGGGATATTCTGCTTATTTCCAAGCTTGACAACCAGACCTTTGCTTCAGAAAAGCTGAGCTTCCGCTTGGACGAACAGATAAGGGAGGCTATACTTACCTACGAGCCTGCGTGGACGGACAAGGAAATAGAGCTGGATATCGACCTTCCCGAGATAAACTATACCGGCGAAGAAAACCTGCTTCTGCAGGTATGGCTGAACCTTATCGGCAACGCCGTAAAATTCACCCCAAAAGGGGGTCGTATAACAGTAATAATGACAGAATTTCAAGATTCTGTAGTTATAACGATAGCGGATAACGGTATAGGTATGGACGAGGATACCGCAAAGCACATATTTGAAAAATTCTATCAAGGCGACACCTCTCACAAAAGCGAGGGCAACGGCCTCGGGCTTGCTCTCTGCAAAAAAATCGTGACCCGTGCAGGCGGAAACATCTCCGCCGACAGCACTCTTGGAAAAGGCTCAACAGTTACCGTAAAGTTACCAAAATAAACGAAAGCCATCGCCT
>JAFQHD010000131.1 GCA_017398145.1 Clostridia bacterium | reverse complement strand
TGACCCGTGAACAGTTCGTGCTTATCCTTGCCAACATTGCAGGGGTAGACACCGATGTTTATAAGAATATCGACAGCGGTATGAACGATGTTCCTTCGGGATACTGGTTCAGCGGTGCAGTAGCCTGGGCTGTACAGTCCGGATACGTGGCAGGAGTTGCCGAAGGAGTCTTTGGCAGAGGACAGCCTATACAGCGTGCCGCTCTTGCAAGGCTTCTTTACCTCTATGCCGAGCAGAACGGTATGGACGTAATGGGAAGAGCGGACTTAACTCAGTTCGGCGACTATCACGTCTTTGACATCAAGTCAAACTCATGGATGGTAGCTCCCATAAGCTGGGCGGTAGAGAAGGGAATAATCTCGGGTATAACAAGGCAGGGCGTTACCGTCCTTGATCCCAAGGCTACGGCAACCAGAGCCCAGACCGCAAGAATGCTTATGCAGTTCAGCGAATTAGAATAAAACCAAAGGCTTTCGGCATTTTAGCCGAAAGCCTTCCTTAATTTTGCATTTTGCATTTTGAATTTTGCATTACAGAGTATTCGCTCTGTCCGATATATTCTTCTTGAAGTTAAGCAGATAATGTGTATATTCCTCATTCATAAGCGTTGAAGTTATCATAAAATCAGCCGAAGCCTTATTGTTTGCGATCGGTATATCGTATACCTGTGCAATTCTCAAAAGTGCCTTAACGTCGGGGTCGTGAGGCTGGGCGGTAAGAGGATCCGAGAAGAATATCATCATATCTATCTTACCTTCAACTATCCTTGCTCCTATCTGCTGATCTCCACCCAAGGGACCTGAATTAAAGCCCTTAACCGGCAGGCCTGTTTCCGCCGCTATCATTTTTGCGGTGGTACCCGTTCCGCAGAGAAAATGGGTAGAGAGTATATCCTTATGTGCTTTGCACCATTCTATAAGCTCCCGCTTTTTGTTATCGTGGGCTATGAGAGCTATATTCTTCTGCTTGTCGATAGTGCAGGGTATGTATTCGTTTTCAAACATTTTATCGCCTCCAATCGAGATAATATTAGCATATTTTCGGTGATATTTCAAGATTTTGTTGATATTTTCCTTGGGTTATGATAAAGTAAATATACAGGAGGTATAGGTATATGAAGAAAATACTTTTTCCCCTTTTTATTGTTATATTTGCGGCAATACTATGCTTAAATATAAGTGCCGATACGCCCGAGGCAAGTGCCGACGGTGTCATTATCACGGTAAGCGGTCTTACAGAGGTAAGGGATATATTTATCGCAAGAGGCGAGTATTCGGATTACAGCTCCTTAAAGCATGATTATATCGTGCGCCTCACCGAAAACAAGCTTTCGGGTAAGGAAAGCTACAGCTACAACGTAGGTGAGCCGGGAACTTATACCGTACTTTTCAGATTTAAGGATACAAGAGCCGATCTTGTAAGGCATATTGATATCAAGGTGACAAATCCGGAGGTAAGTGCTGACGGCTTGCAGTATACCGTATCAAATATCGAGGATGCCAAGGTCATTCGTACCGCAAAAGGCATATTTGACAGCGTCACCGAGCTTAAAAGATACGGTACTGACCTTCGCAGCTTTACGAGTAAGGACGTGCTTTCAGGCAAGAGCGAATACATAATACAGTATAGAACAAACGGCGATTATACGATAGCGGTACAGTATTATAACGGTTATACAAAGCTCTTTCATATAAGTGTTGAGCAGAAGACACCCACCGTGACCGAGGAGGGAAATACCCTTGTCTTCGGTGACCTTGAGGGTCTTTACAATATCAGATACGCCAAAGGCAATTTTAACAGCTCCTCCGAGATAAAGCGCGCTCACGGCTCGGTGGTCATAAGACCCGAGGAGATAAGGGACGGCTGTATCCGTATATCCGAGCTTGCCGACGGAGAATACACCTTCTGCGTTCAGTATAAGGACGAAAGCTATTATTACCATCACACCACGGTAAGTACCGAATACGGCAGAATAATATGCTGGGGAGATTCTCTTACCCACGGTATATTTACCTCCTTTGAGGATATAGCAGAGTATCCTTATCCCAGAAGGCTGAGTCAGCTTACAGGTATGGAGGTCAAGAACTACGGTATAGGCGCAGAGACGGCCGATACCATTGCCGCAAGACAGGGAGGCTTACTTGTGGCGGTAAAACCCGTTACCATCCCGTCAACTGCCACACCTGTTGCGGTGGAGCTGGTGTCCGACCTGTACGGAACACCCGCAGACATAGGAATTTACGGACTTGCGGCAATAAATCCCGTGACTATAGGCGGTATTGAAGGACAGCTCAGCCGCAGCGGAAATTCTTACTATTTTACCCGTACAGAAAAGGGAACATCCGTGACCCTCAAGGGCATTACAAGGCTCTACACCTACGCAATGCTTGACAAGAGAGAAAGCGACATAATGGTGGTCTGGGCAGGACATAACAATAATTACGTGGCGGGACAGGGCGACAGACTCATATCGGTAATTGACAAGATGATAAAATACCACGGCAGCGACAGATATATCATCATCGGTATGACTGCAGAGCGCAGAGCCCCTGCCTATAAGGATATCAACGCCGCGTTGGCTGATCGTTACGCAGAGCATTTTATCGATGCACAGCCTTATCTTGCAGATCCTCAGAGACTTACCGAGCTTGGGATCACACCGACTGCAAAGGACAGCCAATATCTTTCATACGGATGGACTCCGCCCTCCCTTCTTGCAGCAGACGATCTTCATCTTAATCAGGCAGGTTATGATATTATTGCAGAGCTTGTATACGAGAAGATCTGTGAGCTTGGCTATCCCACCTATCCCATCAAAAAGGATAACAAGCAGTACACCCTCACCCTTGACTACGGTGACGGCAGAAAAGAGAGATACGGTATAAATACGGGAGATAACTATTATGATATCATCCCCGAGCTTTCCATACCCGAAAGGGAGGAATACGCATTCCTTAGCTGGACAAACGAATACGGATACAGTCTTAGCCCCTGGAATTACGTACACGATACTTACGTCTACAGAGGGGACGTCACCTTTAGCGCAAGGTGGTATAAGGAGACCTACTATTCGATAAACTTCGACCCTATGGGCGGAGTAATGGACGAGGGCTGCTATACCTCTTATCCCATACGTAACGGCGATTATTATTATCAGGCTATACCCAAGTATCCCACCGCAACAAAGGAGGGATACACCTTCAAATATTGGTGGATAGCGGAATACAGCTTTGCTCTTACAGAACAAACCTTTTATGACTGTTATTACGCAATATATAAGGATTGTACTTTTACCGCAGTATGGGAAAAAGAGTGAAATTTTATATTGCTATTTCCCATAAATTATGGTAAAGTAAAGTAACGGAGGTGTTAAAATGGAAAACATCGTATTAAAATCATTAAAGGAAAGAAGATCTATAAGATCATATCAGGATAGACAGGTCGAGGAAGAGGCTCTGCAGGCGATCCTTGAAGCAGGCACATATGCCGCAACGGGGATGAACAGACAGGTGCCCATCATCGTATGCGTACAGGATAAGGAGACTATCGAGCAGCTTCGCCGTATGAATGCCGAGATTATGGGCAATCCCGACTCCGACCCCTTCTACGGAGCGCCCACAGTTCTTATCGTTCTTTGTACCACCGAGCGTCCCACCTACGTTGAGGACGGCTCCCTTGTGCTTGGCAATCTTATGAATGCCGCTTACGCCGTAGGAGTCGATTCCTGCTGGATCCACCGAGCAAAGCAGGAGTTTGAAAGTGAGGAGGGAAAGGCACTTCTCCGTAAATGGGGAATAGAGGGAGAATACGTTGGTATCGGACACCTTATCCTCGGATACCGTGACTGCGAGCTTCCCGCACCCGCGCCCAGAAAAGAAAATTATATTTACCGTGTTTAATGGAGGACACTATGACAGAACGCGAAATTGAAATAAAGGTACAAGAACTGCTTGCCGATATGACGGTGGAGGAGAAGATAGGACAGCTTCTCTACATCAATGCTCCCAGAACCTTTGACTGGGGCTCTGAGCTTGAGTTTATCGAAAAATACCACGCAGGAAGTGTTGCAAACGATCCCGGAGCCGCACCTTCCAACATACTTCAGAAGAGAGTTATGGCGGCTTCTCCCCACCGGATTCCCGCACTTCTCTGTGCCGATATCATCTGCGGTTACCGTACCATATTCCCCCAGCCTGTAGCCGAAGCCTGCAGCTTTGACGTCGAGATGATCGAAAAGGACGCAGAGTGCAGCGCAAGAGAGGCTATGGCGGCAGGTCTCAGTATGACCTATGCTCCTATGATGGATATTGCCCGTGACCCCAGATGGGGACGTATAAGCGAGGGCGCAGGCGAGGACCCCTACCTCGGATCTATCGTTGCGGCAGCACGAGTAAAGGGTATAGCCAACGCAGGCGGTATCGCAAGCTGTGCAAAGCACTATATCGGTTACGGTGCCTGTGTAGGCGGCAGAGATTATGATGCCGCACTTATAAGCGAGGTTGAGCTTCGTAACACCTATCTGCCTCCCTTCAAGGCGGCAGTCGAGGCGGGAGTTGACACCGTAATGCCCGCATTCAACGAGACCTTCGGCGTTCCTATGCACGCCAACAGATATCTTATCGAGGACGTGCTCCGCGGTGAGTTAGGCTTCAAGGGTGCTGTCACCACCGACTATAACGCAATAGACGAGCTTATCAATCACGGTGTTGCGGCTGACAGAGAGGAGGCCTGCTTAAAGGGCTTCAAGGCGGGCTGTGATATCGACACGGGCTCACTTATCTTCCAGGAGTATCTTAAGAAATTCTACGACGAAGGCAAGATCACAATGGAGGAGCTTGACGAGCACGCCGCAAGAGTGCTCAGACTTAAGTTCAAGGTAGGAGTATTCGATAAGCACGAATACAGCGAAGAATATGAAGCGCAGACCTTCCTCTGTGACGAGTTCAAGGCACAGGCAAGAGAGGCGGCGGCAAAGTCTACCGTTCTCTTAAAGAACGAAGGAAACTTCTTCCCCTTGTCAAGAGAGGAAAAGGTTCTCGTCGTAGGTCAGCTTGCAGACGATCAGGATGCCCCCCTTGGCTGGTGGAGAGCCTTGGGTGAGGCAGAGGACACCACCACGCTTCTCACGGCAATGAGAGAAAAATCAAACAACATCACCCACGTTGAGGGAGGAAAGCTTCTTGACGGCGAGGACTTTGACCGTGAGGCGCTTATTGAAGCAGCAAAGAACTGCGACAAGATAGTTGCAGTTGTAGGCGAAGCCTCCTATATAAGCGGCGAGGCTCATACCAGAGGAGATATCACACTCCCCGGCACACAGACCGCATTTATCGAGTTCCTTGCAACTTTGGGTAAACCCCTTGCTATGGCTGTTATCGCAGGCAGACCTCTTGTTATCACCAAGGAAAATGCAGTTTGTGATGCAGTTATCTACCCCTGGCAGTTTGGTATTATGGGACAGGGTGTTGCAGACGTAATGTTCGGTGACGTAATGCCCGAGGGTAAGCTCTGTGCTTGTCTGCCCTACGATATGGGTCAGATACCGATCTTCTATGCAAGAGTAAACACAGGCAGACCCTATAAGGGCGAGATAGTTGAGATGTCAAAGAAGGTAAGCTCCTACGCTACCGACTTTACCTGTCACTATATCGATATGCCCACCGAGCCGCTCTACACTTTCGGTCACGGTCTTACATATACCACATTTGATATAGGTACTCCCGTACCCACCAAGACCGAGTGGAATATAGGCGACGAGGTAGAATTTGACGTTGACGTTGCTAACACAGGCGAGCGTGACGGACGTCTCACTCTCCAGCTCTATGTACGTGACGTAGCGGCAGAGATATGCCGCCCCGTAAAGGAGCTTAAGCTTGTAAAGAAGGTTCCTCTCAAGGCAGGAGAAAAGCAGACACTTCGTGTATCTCTCCCCGCATCCGCCTTTGAGTATTATCATACCGACAAAAAGCTCTATGCCGACCCCGGCGACTTTATGATCTGGGCAGCAGAGGATGCCGCTCACGGTGAGCCTTGCAAGATCACACTTAAATAATCAAACGGACACCTCGGTGTCCGTTTTCCTTATATCTCGTTTTGCCGACGGCAAAACATATCGAGTTGCGAAGCAACATATCGAGTTATGTTCTCGTTGATACCAACAATTCCTTCTGCGCTCCTAAAGTCGCTTGAACTCATTGGGTATCTGCCGTCCTTACGGTCTCACTTTTTCACGCGCCGCGGGCGTAAGACCGCTCGGCATATCGCATTTTTCAAAGAAAAATATATCGCGTTTGTTTTCAAACATATCGCTTTTGCCAAGGGCAAAAATATCGCAATTTGTATCCTAAGGATACAAATTCTATATCTCGTTTTGCCGGCGGCAAAACATATCGATATAGCCTTCCCTGGTGAGGTAAGGGGGACCACCTCAAGGTGGTGGATGAGTCGCCCTTATTTGAAAACATATCGAGTCCGAAAGGACATATCGAATTTGCGTAGCAAATATATCGATAACATAATGCTACAACCACAGGTTGAATATATCCGAAAACTGCGTTATTGAAACTCTATCTTATTTTTGTTATACTTTACTCGTAAGGTCTTACAGTACTTATAAGGAGATTACAATGGATATAACGATTGGAAAAAAGATAAGAGAGCTTCGCCGTTCAAGAGAGCTTACCCAAGAGGAACTTGCGGATAAATTGGGCATATCCTCACAGGCGGTCTCAAAATGGGAAAACGGAACCTGTTACCCCGATATGGAGCAGATTCCCGTGCTGGCAGGCTTTTTCGGTGTGAGTCTTGACCTGCTCTTCGGTTATGACGTAAAGCAGATGGACGAGAAGGTAGAAGAACTCATAATGGATGCGAAAAACTGGTTCTGGCGGGATATAGACGTATGTATGAACAAGTATCTTGATGCCTTGAAGAGCTATCCGGGGAACGAAAAACTGCTCACTCAGCTCTTGGAGGTGTATCTCCAAAGGTCAAGCGCCGTCGGAGATGACTTTTATAACAAGGCGTTTGAGCTTGCTACACAGATATCCGAGGATACAAAGGATATATTCCTGTGTATGCGGGCAAAGAGTGTACTTATAAACCTCTACAGCAGAGCAGATGATTATGGCAAAATGAAGGAGATCATTGGCACTTTGCCCGAGGTGTATCCCTATATGTTGAGGGACAAAATGCGTAAATCCTCATACGTTCTAAAAGGTGAAGACCGTCTTAAATGGGCGAAAGAGTGGAAGATAATTGAGATTCAGGAGCTGTATATTTCCTGTGATATGGAGGGGCAAGGGTATTACGAGATCGGCAAGTACGAGGAAGCTCTTAATTCTTTTTCTCAGTATCGCCGCGTAATAGAAGTGTTCTTAAAAACCGACAAGATATCTTTGGACAGCTACCTGTGGGCAGGAATGCAGACCCACCATTATTGCGCGTATCTCAGAGAAGCAGGCTGTCTTTTGAAGCTTGGCAGAAAAGAAGAAGCCAAGGCAAAAGCCGAATATGCATACTATATCATAAGCCACGCTTGGATAAGCGAGGACGGCTCGGAGGATTACTTTAACAACGAGGCAGACCACGAGGAATGTATGACACCCTTCCGTCAATATTACAGCGAGTGGGGATTGGACGAGCTTGGTCCTTGTCCTTGGTAAATATAGGTCAAATAGGAAAGAACACGAAGTTGATTCGTGTTCTTTTTAAAAGCAAATACTCAACCGTCGGTTTAATCCGTGTAGAAAAACACTATCTTCAATTTTGTTTATGTTGTGCTATAATATAGACACGGTACCGAAAAAAAGGAGAATATTATGAACTCTATTGGAAACAGAATAAAAGATTTAAGGAAAAAGCAGGACCTTACCCAAGAAGAATTGGCAGAACAGCTTAATATTTCTTCACAGGCTGTATCTAAATGGGAAAACGGTGTTTGTCTGCCGGATATATCGCAGATAATTCCTTTAGTCAAAATTTTCGGTATAACTAGCGATGAACTGCTTGGCATATCGGATGAGACCGAAAACGAAGCAGTTGATGCTCTAATCAAGGAATGTCAGGAATATATAAGAATCGGACATTATAGTGATAAGATGCTTGAGATTCATAACAAGTGCAATGATATGCTCGATAAATATCCCAACAATATGCGGTTACTTTCGTATACCATCGGACATATTGCGATTTTAGCGGGAGAATTGGCGGATAAAAACGAAAACAATACCGATGAAATCAATAAACTTTATAAAGAAGCAATAAGACGTGCAAATCTGGTTGTAAAATACAGTAAAGATATTGCACAGATAATGGATGCCAAGCAATGGCTTGTACGTATATACTGTAGCTTACGGGAATTTGATCTTGCAAGAGAGTGGGCCGATCGGTTCCCCGATGATTTTTTCTATAATCGTGGGATACAGCTTGCATGGATATATGACAGCGAAAAGGATCGGGATAATGAAATTAAGTTGCATTGTAAAAACATTTCAGCACTTATTGACACAATGGCACAGGAGGTCGAGGTTTTAGGCGGCACTTATTTGATAAAAGAAAACTACAAGGATGCCATATATACCTATGAAACGATTTTAAAAATCAAGGATGCCGTTTACCGTTGCGGAGAATATACTCCGCCGTTGCATGCAATTATCTCAGTCTATGTGTTTTTAGCGAATTGCTACATTCAAATCGGTGATACCCAAGACGCACTTAATTACTTGGAAAACGGTTTTGAATATGTGTGTAATATCGAAAAGCATTACAACAAAGTGAATCATATTGACAATCCGGTGTTAAGAGGAACCGAGTATCGTTATTTAGGAAATAAGTATAATGGAAGATCGGAGTTAAAGGACTATATGAATTTATCTTGTTTCGACTCGGTTCGTGAAGATGAAAGATTTGTTGCAATATATGAGCAGTTGTAAATCACAAAAGTAGTCAAAATAGTATAAAGAACACGGAATTGACCGTGTTCTTTTTAAGTTGATTTTTAAATCAAATACTCATCAATATAATTACACGTAAGGGTATATGGAGTACCCCATCCAAAGCAGTTTGTTTCCCGTGTCATTCGGTCAAGTGTTTTCAGCATTATCATCAACTGTATAAGCTTTGGTTTATATAATACGTATGTTTTCCCTCGTTTTTCGAGTACGGTAAGAGAAACCAGTTTCTCTAAGGTTTCATATATCGTATCTTCATCCCAATTAAACGCCGTACCAAATTCTTTGAAGTCATACTCCTTTTCGATATCTACATTTTTTCTGTTTTCCTGATAAGCGTTTTTGTCGTTAAACGTATCTCTGTACATAAATGACAGGATGCTTGATGCCTTTGAATCAGCAATCGTCCGTAATGCCGATAAAACCGAGCGTTTTCTGAATATGTCCTCTTCCTCAAAAAGCATAAAATCGGGGGCAAGTACCGAGAGTTCATTGGAAATATAGGCATAGCCTTTAGTATCGGAATAAACATTAAATGATTTGTTGTTTTGAGTGTGTTCGATTTTGCCTGTTATAGGATTCTTTTCTTTCTCATATAGTTCGGGGGTTCTTTCGACCTGAATTTCGGGAAAAACGATCAAGTGTCCGATATGGTCGTAGAGCAGGGAAATGAGCGTCTTATTTGCATTACCGTAAAATTCCTCACTATGCTTCGGTAATGCCGTAACTTGCTTTCCTATGCTGTAAAGCTCCTCAAAAGAAATATTCAGTACCGATATGATTTCGGGTAACAGCATTACGTCGGGCATAGATATTTCCGACTCCCATTTTGATACTGCTTGGTTGGTAACCCCTAACCTTGAACCTAATTCCTCTTGGGTAAGACATTTGGCTTTTCTGTATTTTGATATATTCTTGCCGATACTCACGCTTTTTGACCTCCATTATTTGATATACTCATTTTAACACAAGGAAAAGCAAAATTAAAGATATCATTTGTAGAATGTCAGGCTTTCGAGTAAAGAAAATATCGCCAAATGGTTGGATGAAGGTGTTGTATATATTACAATTTGTATCCTAAGGATACAAATTTTGTATTACCGTTCGGCTTAAATATGCCTTTGTCGATATGTTTACTTCGTAAACTCGATATATTCACCTACGGTGAACTCGATATCTGCCCTTCGGCAGTCGATATGTTTGCTATGCAAACGAGATTATGCACAGTACACAAAAATATATTTGAGATTTTTATGGACAAAGTATTGCAAAAAAATGTAAATTATGCGATAATTACATTAGATACTATTATATAGGAGGACTATATGAAAAAATTAATTATTTTCACTCTCTGCGCTATGATGCTTGCATCCCTTTGCGCTATCGGCATCAGTGCGGCAGACGAGGTAACATTCTCCGAGGACGTAGGCGATATTTACGTTCCCTCGGCAACACTTGCAGGTAAGACCGTCACGGTAGACGGTGTTATCGATGACGACGAGCCTTATACCGACCCCGTTCGTATAGACGCTCACAACGCATCCACCTCATGGACCTACAGAAGCCGTATGCTCGTGACTATTGATTATTATTCCTCCTGGGACGAGACCGGCTACTATCTGGGTGCAACAGTAGACGATCCCACACCCTTCCTCTCCACCGTTTCTCCCGACACAGAGGATGATGACGAGGGTAGTGCGTCATACGGCGGTAACGGAGACGTTTTGGTATTCTCCATCGACCCGCTTGCTATCCGTAAGACTACAGGCAGACTTTATTGGGAGTCCTCCAGCCCCACGGCCTGGTATAATATGACCCCTATGTCCGACGGTTCTATCAAGGTTTACAGAAGCCAGTATAACGAGGGCGATATCACCGATCAGGTTGACGTTGCGTACGTTAAGAATTCCGACGGCACCTGGACTGTCGAACTTAAGCTCACCTGGGATATGATACTCAGCGATACCGCAGCTTGTGTTGACAAGACTGTTGCAGAGCTCGGCTATACGGTCGAGGACTTTGCGGCAATGGACGCAGTTCACAACGCAATGTTCAGATATATGGACCGTTGGTACTATTCCTCCTCCGACCCCTACAGCGGATATCACGTAGGTTATCTTGACGAGGGCGCACGCTTTACCATCAGCTGTAACATCACTCCCTCCGACGGATATCTCGCAGACGGTGTAACTCCCGCTACCCACGGTAACGGTAAGGACGCACAGGTGTACGGTATTTACCTGCATATGGCAGAGGGCAAGAGATACACCAGCGGCAACTATACGTACATCTCTATCAACAACGATACCGAGGCTAAGATCATAAGCTATAACGGCGGCAGTGTAAATCCCCTTGTGATCCCCAAGACTATCGACGGTAAGACCGTTACTTATATTGCTGCAAAGGCGTTTACAACACTTCCCAAGATAAATATCTACGTTCCCTCTACGGTACAGACTTTAGAGAAAAACGCTTTCTACGGATGTCTTGGTGCAAAGCTTTACGTAGTTGAAGGCTCTGCTGCTCACACCTACGCACAGACCTATTTCAAGAACAATCACGTTCTCTCCTGTGACGAGCATACCGAGGGTGAGTGGGTGATAACGACTCCCGCTACCTGCTCCGCTTACGGAACACAGCAAAAGAGCTGTACCGTCTGCGGCCTGCTTCTCAAGACAGGCACCGTAAACAAGCTCTCCCATACTCCCGGTGATCCTGTTATCACTACCACCGCAACCTGTACCGCAAACGGTGTCAAGACCACCTACTGTACGGTATGTACTGCTAAGATCAATTCCACGTCCTATACAGATCCGGACAACCACGCATATGACGATACCTGGTACTACAACGGAATAGATTTCTGTCAGGGCGGCTACAAGTGGCGCAACTGCACCAGATGCGGTAACGAGCAGAAGTCCAACGAGGGCATCACAGAGTGTGTTGCAGGCGAGTGGTTTACCGTTATTGAGCCCACCGAGACCACCAGCGG
>JAFQHD010000130.1 GCA_017398145.1 Clostridia bacterium | reverse complement strand
ATGCTTTTTTAATACGTCGGCTATCTTAGCCACGTTTCCGTTCTCGTAGCCTGCATCAAAGGTAAGATATATCACCTTGTCCTTGGGCTCTTTGTCAAGAAAATATCCGTCGTATTTTTCTATAAAGGAAAACTGAGACTCAAGACAGGGCGGTTCGTTGCCGTTACGCATACAGTACCAGCCGTGAGCTGTCCGGTCATAGGCGCTGACAGGAAGACCCAACATAAAAGCCGTAATTAAAATACAAAAAAATCTTTTTAACATTATTTCACCTCCCGTATTATTTTTTGATAAGGTGAGGATATTAAACGCTGAAATTATTGCAATTTTAAGTTACATATGATAAAATATTTTTAATTAATTATCTGGAGTAAAAAGATATGCCGAGATTTTTTGTATCCCCCGACTCTGTAAGAGAAAATGAAATAGAGATAACGGGTATAGACGTAAACCATATAAGGAATGTTCTGCGTATGCAGCCGGGCGAGAATGTCGAGGTCTGCGACGGCAAGGGGAATGACTATGACTGTGTGATCAAAGGTCTTGAGCGTGATTCGGTGCTTCTTGACATTGAAGAATGCCGTCCCTCAAGCACAGAGCTTAAAAAGAGAATATACCTCTTTCAGGGTCTTCCCAAATCTGACAAGATGGAGCTTATCATTCAGAAGGCGGTGGAGTTGGGTGTTTATGAGATAATACCTACGGTAACAAGCCGCTGTATAGTTAAGATAGACGCCAAAAAAGAGGATAAAAAAATAAGCCGTTGGCAACAGATAGCTGAGGCTGCCGCAAAGCAGTCGGGAAGAGGTATCATTCCTAAAATAAAGGCTCCCATGTCCTTAAAGGAAGCCCTTGAATATGCAAAGAGTATCGACACCGTCCTTATACCCTACGAAAAGGCAGAGGGTATAGAAGCTACAAGAGTAATACTCACAAAGGCACAGGAAGGTTCTTCTGTTGCCGTGTTCATAGGTCCCGAGGGCGGCTTTGAGGAAAAGGAGATAGAGCTTGCCGAAGCTAACGGTGCTTCTGCCATAACCTTGGGCAAACGAATCCTCCGTACAGAAACCGCAGGGCTGTGCATATTGTCGGTGCTTATGATGAATTTTGAGGAATGATGAAAATTTTATTTTAAATACATTAAAAAGCGGAAATGCGGTCATAATAGAGTTGTAACGAAATCAAAAGGAGATTTTAATTATGCTTGACAGGATCGCACTTACACTGGCTATAATCGGCGGTATCAACTGGGGAAGCATCGGCTTGTTCGGTTTTGATATCGTGGCTTGGATCTTCGGCGGACAGATGGCACTATTAAGCCGTATAATCTATGCGGTGGTAGGCCTTGCCGCTCTTTGGTGTATTTCCCTTCTTTTCAGACAGAGAGAGGAATACATCGAAACAGATTCTAAATACTGAAAAAAAGACTGTCAAATGACAGTCTTTTTAGCGTGTCGATAAACCTATCGACACGCTGTCAGACTTCGAAAAAGGAAGGTAGGTGTGAACCCCCAAAACTCGGCAAGCTCGTTTCGGGGAACCCCACCGTTTTCGTGAAAAGGGTCCGTAGGTGTACTAAGTACAGTAGTGACCCTTTTCGCGAAAAAGTGTGAAAAGGTGGCATAAACTCGATGTTTATGCCACCTTTGAATGCTTATCAGCTATATTTGGAGATATAGCCTATAAATTTGTAACTGATCTATGGTGGGAGAAATATACTATATAAATATTTCTTTTCACACGT
>JAFQHD010000129.1 GCA_017398145.1 Clostridia bacterium | reverse complement strand
CAGTTCTGTGTGCTCAAAGATGATCCCGGTCATGTTCTATAGGCGTGCTCTTGGCTACAGACCGTCCCTCGACCTGTCCTGCACACTCATTATATCACGGTTTTCATCCGTTGTGTGTGATCACGGATAATGCGGTGTTCTGTGTGTTGATTGAAACAAGCGGAGAAAGGCTGAGAAATCAGCCTTTCTTTCAATTTTCGAGAGTCATTATTGATCGCAGTATACGAGGGGACGGTTTTGTGTGTTGGTCAAACTAAGCAAAGGAAGGTTGAGAAATCAGCCTTCCTTTCAATGCTATGCCATTTGCTTGGGTATGAAATATTTATTTTCGGAATTTTATATTAAAATTGCCGTTTTATGTAGTAATTTACCCGGTTCAACTGTACTTAAATATTGAAAACCAATATAAACCTTATAGCAAAATATATCTTATTATTGATTTATTCATATATTCATGCTATACTATTGGTAATAAAGCACTAAACGGAGGTATTAAAATGAAGAAATTAAGTGCAATTTTATTAACGGCTTGTATGCTCATCACATCACTTGCTATGTTTGTGAACGCAAGCCCCCACGGTATTATCGAAATGATCCTGTTTCGGTACCTACCGCAACCCCTACAGTTGACGGTGTTATCGATGCAGCGGACGGTTGGTCGGAGCCCGCAAAGATGGACTACGATACCTGCGGATTCTTCTGGCAGCACAATCCTATGTCTTCAAAGGCTGACCTTTACTTTGCATATGACGAAGAGGGTCTTTACTATGCCGCTGATATCACCGAGGGTCTCGAATGCTTTGACGAGAGAACCGGCGAGGATATGACAGGCAGAAATAACTTTGTTTATTCTACAGGTGAAGATTGGATCGACGTTAACCCCGATGACCCCACCGAGCATTACGGTTATGACGGTGATGTATTCGGTCTTCTCGTTGACCCCGCTGAGGGTATGATCAACGCAGGCTTCTCCTCTGACTATACTCCTTGGTATATGATCGGTCTCTTTGAAGGCGAAGAAGGCGACGTAGCTAAGATGTACAGACAGAAGATCAACAAGTGTGACATCACCGCTGAAGAGGGCGTTGAGGTTGCAGGTGCAAAGACCGAGGCAGGTTGGCGCTTTGAGGCTAAGATCGCTTGGGACATTATTATCGCAGATCTTGAAGCTATTACATACGGTGACGTTGTTCTTACCGTTGACGATATCATCGGCAACGGCGCTATCTCCAAGGTAGCAGCTATGTATCAGGACAGATTTTATGACGAAGAAGCCGGCGAGGTTGCAACCTGGGGCCGTTACGTAACCGCACCCACCTCCCAGGTAGACGGTACTCCCGGTCATATGGGCTCCGGTGACCTTGTTCAGTCCTGCGGTATTACACTCGTAGCAAGTAGTGGTTATGAAAACCCCTTTATCGACGTTAAGGATACACATTGGTTTGCAGAGTCTGTTAAGTATTGTGTACAGAAGGGCTACGTAACAGGTATGACCGAGAACACCTTTGTTCCTAACGGTAATATCACCCGCGCACAGTTCCTTGTAATGCTTGCTAAGCTTGACGGTGTTGATCTTACTCAGTATGATACAACTAACTCTGGTTTTGAGGATGTTAAGACAAGCCACTGGTATAATGAGGTAGTATGCTGGGCAGTAGAGAACGGTATTACAAGCGGTCTTTCCACTACCAAGTTCGGTCCTAACAATAACGTAACCAGAGCACAGCTCGCAAGATTCTTCTATGTATATTCCGAGAAGAACGGTATAAACATTGAAGGTAAGGCAGATATCTCTGCATTCCCCGATGCAGGTAAGGTTGCAGAGTGGGCGCAGACTCCTATCGAATGGGCAGTTAACGCAGGTCTTATTTCCGGTGTTGCCAAGCCTGACGGCAAGACATATCTTGATCCCAACGGTACAGCAACAAGAGCGCAGGCAACTGTAATGTTCAAGGCGTTTGATGCTTTCCGCAAGTAAGCGGCGAGTCGCCGCACCCAAACTGCGCTCTGTGGCTTAAATAACGTCCCACGTGTATCACACGCCACGACGCAAATTCCTACACATTAAAAAAGGTTCGCTGCGGCGAACCTTTTTCGTTGTTATTTGATTTTACGAGCTTCACAGTAATATCTTTTGCTTTCAGCCTCACCCATAGAAAAGGTCTTACGTGGAAGCGATCCCTTTTCACATACAAAGGGGAAAAGTTCACTTTTATCCATTCCATCGAAGATAAGACCGATACGGTTACCCTCTTTGCATAGGGACAAAGTCGATTCAATACCGTGGATATAATCGCAGACTACGTCCGGATTTTCCTTGATATATCTGTCGATGAAGGGTTGGAGTGAACCAACGGTCAAGCCCGAGGTGTGTACTTCACCCTTTTTGTCCTTGGTGAACCATTCAATAGTCTTAGGTCCATCTGTGAACTCAGAGTTAAGCTTAGCGATAAAATCTTCTGTATCTACATTGAACAGCACACGGTATATAGGCTCAAACTCAAGAGCTTGGTCGTGAATATTTACAACCTCAACAAGAGCATATCTGTTAAGCTCTGTTGGATCATTTAGATAACATGTGCGGGCGGTAGCAAGGGAATGGTTTCCGTCACCTACGGCAAAGAGCAGGGGATCGTCGCCTGCTTTTTCCTTAAGGTCGCATATTGCTGACAGAATATTATCCTGCATTTCCTTTGGAATAAGCGAGCCTTTGAGATGACCGCCGCCTTGTATAAGCTCAAAATCATATAATACCGTGAGCTCTGCATTTTTCAGAGGTTCGATTACTGTTTTTTTGATATCATCAATAAGAAGCATAATGTGGGGTAACTCAAGCGGTGCATCGCGGCGTATCTCGACACGTGGAGGGATACGTTCAAGAACTGTACCCTCTGTCGCTCTGATAAGAGATTTTGAGCCTACGGAAAAATCATATTCTTTAAGGTCCACAGCGCCTATGATACCGTAACGAACCTTACCCTTAGGCAGGGTACGTTCCACAAATATCATCGCATCCTTGTATTCTTCAAAAAGACCTTCATCAAGGTATTTTGCCATCTCTCGGTTGATAGAATCTATACGTTCTGTGTTATCTGAGGACAAAAACGCTTCGGGCAGTACTAAATTGTATGTAGAAGGTACGTTTTCTGTTATCTTGGCGGTTTCACGCCAGTATTCAGGCTCGCTTGTGAACTGGTCACAGGCAACCACCGACCATTTTCCGTAATCGCATTTAGGCAGAAGTATTTCTGCCGGATAAAAGCCTATATTATTCATGTCGTATTCCTTTCGGGTTGATAAATGTATTCTATCATATAATTTATGTCTTTTCAAGATGTTTATTGACATTGTCGGTTATATAAAGTAAAATAAAAACAGGAGGAATAATGATGAAACGTGTATTTATTTGTATTTTATCGGCACTGATGCTTTTGTCGGTGCTTACCCTTAATATATCTGCTTTCAGCTATACACAGATAGCAACCGAAAACGAGTGGCATCTTCTTGAGCTTATCAACAGCGAGCGCAGGGAAGCAGCTACAATGTTTATCTCACTTCAGGATGCTGCGCATATAAGGTCGAATGAGCTTTTAACAGAGCTGTCTCACTACAGACCCGACGGTAAAGCTTGGTATACCGTCCTTACCGATAAGAGTATAGGCTATGATACCGAGAGCTTTGAGATAATCGGAGCTAATTTCGGAACTCCCAATGCCTTTTTTGATGCCGTGATGAAATCGGATATGAGGGATAAGCTTTTAAACGAAGGTTTTCATATAGGCGCGGGATATACATCAGCACAGGGCGCAAAGAACGGCAATGCATGGTGTATTATCGGTGTAAGCTGTAATGGTATAAACGGTATATCCCTTCATTATGATGATATCCATCTTATTGCAGGCAGCAATCTCGATTCAGCCGACATTATTCTTGAAGCTGACTGCGAGCATACAAGATCATATATGCAGGTGCTTCCTTATATGATAAGCGGTTATGACAAGGATAAGATTGGAGCACAGATACTTAATGTTACATATAAGGGCAAGACTGCCGAGGCTGTTATAACAAACGATTATAAGGATGTTAAATACGGTAAGTGGTACTATGATCCGATAATGAACTGTACGGAAAAGGGATATTATTCCGGTGTCGGCAACGGAAACTTTTCTCCTTCGGGACAGATGACCAGAGAGATGTTTGTCACGGTGCTCGGCAGATTATCGGGTATAGATGCTTCAAAGTTCAATGGTACGAGCTTCAAGGATATAAAGGCAGACCGATGGTCTGCTCCCTATATAAAATGGGCGGCTGATAACGGAATAGTATCCGGCTATAATGACGGAAGCTTTGCTCCTACCAATGGAATAACCCGACAGGAAATATGCTCGGTAGTAAAGCGTTATCTTGATAAGTTCGGTATAGCCATAGACCGGGTCAACGCTGAAAAGAGCTTTACCGACAGTGCAAAAATAGCAGCATGGGCTAAAGAAGCAGTAACCTACTGTCAGACAAGGGGTATAATCTCAGGTGATGCTAAGGGTGCTTTTAACCCTTCAAAAACAGCCACTCGTGCTGAGGTTGCGGTGATAATCACTAATTTAGATAATAAAATCAAATGAGCAGTCAAACGACTGCTCATTTAATATTATTTCTTTATCTTAGCAATAGCTGCTTCAACGCCGGCAAGGACGTCCTTATACTTAGCAAGCTTTGCTTTTTCACCATCGACAACTGCTGCGGGAGCCTTGGCAACAAAGCCTTCGTTACCTAACTTCTTTTCCAGTCTGTCTATCTCACCGATAGTCTTTTCGCGTTCCTTGTTGAGGCGCTCAAGCTCCTTTTCCATATCAAGAACCTCTGCAAGAGGAATAAATACGGTGCAGGAGGGAGTTACTATCTGAACTGCATCTGTGTCGGCATACTCGCTTACAACCTCAACCTCGGAGGCGGAGGCAAGTCTCTGGAAGAATACGAAGGTATCCTCGTTGAATATGTCGGTACGGTCGGTTACGATATAGTTCTTTGCCTTCTTGGAGGGAGGAACGTTCATCTCGTTACGGCGAACACGGATAGCCTTGATAGCCTCGATAAGAGCATTCATCTTCTCCTCGTCCTCGGGGAAGTTGAGACAGTCGCAGGAGGTGGGGAAGTCGGAAACCATTATAGACTCACCCTCGTGAGGCAGGGTCTGCCATATTTCCTCTGTGATGAAGGGCATAAAGGGATGCAGAAGCTTAAGGGTGTTGGAAAGCACGTAGGAGATTACCTGCTGTGCAGACTTAGAGCCTGCGTTAAGTCTGGGCTTAAGAAGCTCTATATACCAGTCGCAGAAGATATCCCAGATGAAGTCGTAAAGCTTGGAGAGAGCTACACCCAGCTCGTAGTTCTCGATGTTCTGGGTAACCTCGCTTACAAGACGGTTATAGAGAGACAGGATCCACTTGTCCTCGATCTGCATATCCTCAACTGCGGGGAGCTCAAGCTTCTCGATGTCAAGGTTCATAAGAACAAATCTTGCCGCGTTCCAAACCTTGTTGTTGAAGTTTCTTGCCGCCTCGATCTTTTCGGGGGAGTATCTCATATCGTTTCCGGGGGAGTTACCTGTAGCAAGAGCAAATCTGAGAGCATCCGCACCGTACTTCTCGATCTCAACCAGGGGATCGATACCGTTACCCAGGGACTTTGACATCTTACGACCCTGTGCGTCACGTACAAGACCGTGTATGAATACATCGGGGAAAGGAATAGCTTCCTTGATCTCCTTGCCTTTCATTGTATCAAGAGACATAAAGATCATCTTGGATACCCAGAAGGTGATAATGTCATATGCTGTAACAAGAACGTTTGTAGGATAGTAGTAGTTAAGCTCCTTTGTATCCTCAGGCCATCCGAGAGTGGAGAAGGGCCAGAGTGCGGAGGAGAACCAGGTGTCAAGCACGTCCTCTTCCTGCTTGATGTTGGTGCTGTTACACTTGGTACATACATGAACGTCGGTCTCGCTTACCATTACCTCGCCGCAGTCCTTACAGTAGTATGCGGGAATACGGTGACCCCACCAGAGCTGACGGGAGATACACCAGTCGTGGATGTTCTCCATCCAGTGGAGGTAGTTCTTGGAGAAACGGTCGGGAATATATCTGATGTCACCGTCCTTTACGACCTTGATGGCAGGCTCTGCAAGGGGCTTCATCTTTACGAACCACTGCTTGGATGCAAGGGGCTCGATAACTGTACCGCAACGGTAGCAGTGTGCTACGTTGTGGCTGTGCTTTTCGGTCTTTACAAGGTAGCCTTCTGTTTCAAGGTCTGCTACAAGTGCCTTTCTGGCATCATAACGGTCCATACCCTTGAATTTGCCGCCTGCCTCGGTGATCTTGCCGTCCTCGTCGATGGCAAAGATCATGGGAAGGTCGTGGCGTGTGCCTACCTCAAAGTCGTTAGGGTCGTGACAGGGTGTGATCTTAACACAGCCTGTACCGAATTCCTTTTCAACGTACTCGTCTGCTATAACGGGAATCTCGCGGTCGGTCATAGGCAGCTTGAGCATTTTGCCGATGAGGTGAGTATATCTCTCGTCCTCGGGGTGAACGGCAACAGCAGTATCACCGAACATGGTCTCGGGACGGGTTGTAGCGATGGTGAGATATTCATCTGTGCCGACGATGGGATATCTGATATGCCAGAAGGATCCCTCGAGATCCTTGTATTCAACCTCTGCATCAGAAAGCGCTGTGTTACAGTGAGGACACCAGTTGGTGATACGAAGTCCACGGTAGATAAGTCCCTTGTCATAAAGGCGTACAAAGGTCTTTTTAACTGCGGCGGAGAGGGTATCGCTCATGGTGAACGCCTCTCTTGTCCAGTCGCAGGAGGAGCCTAATTTCTTTAACTGACCGATGATGGTACCGCCGTATTGCTCCTTCCACTGCCAAACGAGCTTAAGAAACTCATCTCTGCCGATGTCGTGGCGGGTGAGACCCTTTTCCTTACGCAGAACCTCTTCTACCTTGATCTGTGTTGCGATACCTGCATGGTCACAGCCGGGAACCCAAAGGGTAGAATAACCCTGCATACGCTTGGTACGGATAATGATATCCTGAAGGGTATTGTTAAGGGCGTGTCCCATATGAAGCTGACCTGTTACGTTAGGCGGGGGAATAACGATAGAGAAGGGCTTCTTAGATTCGTCCATCTCGGGGGTAAAGTAACCGTTGTCACACCAGAACTGATATAAACGGTCCTCTATCTCCGCAGGAGAATAAGTTTTGTTGAGTTCTTTTTTCATTGTATATCTCCTTATGTTTATTAACAAAAAAATAAAGCGCCCCTGAAATTTCAGGGCGCCGTAAAACGCTGTACCACCTGAATTCACCCAATGAGGGCGCACTCTTTCTTGCTGTAACGGGCAAGACCCGTTGACTCATAGGCGACTTCCTCGGGGACATAACGAATGCTCACAGCCAAGGCATCCTTCTCTGAAGTTATATCTTGTCCGGGTACTACTCCCAATCAACATCAATATAAATATATTATCATAATCTATAGTTTTTGTCAAGGAATATATATTTATAATATTTAATTGACTAATGCTTGATTTTATGATACAATTTTAACATCAATATTTGGAGAAATAACTATGTTGAAGGAACAAATCTTAAATACTGTTATAACCGACGACCAGGCTGCCATATGGTATCTCGGTCAGGAATCAATTCTCGTTAAATGTAAGGGTAAATATCTTCTCTTTGATCCTTATCTGTCTGATTATGTAGACAGAGTTTGTTCAAGCGATGAGATAGTATGGAAGCGTAGATATCCCGTACCCATAGAAGCGGATGAGCTTGATTTTGTGGATTATGTATTTTTGTCCCACGATCACGAGGATCATTGTGATCCCGATACACTTGCCCCCTTCGCAAAAGCTAATGAAAAAGCTAAATATTTTGCTCCTCCTAACGCAAAGGGAACACTTAACCGCTGCGGAATAGAGGATAAGGATATCATATTCTGCTACGGCGGAAAAGAGATAGCTCTTGATGATATAAAGGTCCTGCCCGTACCTGCCGCTCATGAGGAGCTTCATTATGATGCAGACGGCAATTTTATGGAGCTTGGCTATACCGTCGAGATAGGTGGTATACGCTTCTTCCATTCGGGAGATATGTGTCCCTATGATGATATAGACAAATATATAATACCCTGTAACGTGGCTATGATAGCCATTAACGGCAGGGACGAGTACAGACTTGCTCACGGTATAGAAGGAAACTTCAATGCCTCAGAGGCTCTGAAAATGGCTCACAAGATGCATGCCAATCTGCTTATTCCCATGCACTTTGATCTCTATGATGTAAACTCGGTTCCCATGGGCGAGCTTGCCGATACGATGGAAAAAGAAAAAACATATATCCCCAATCATGTATTCATGCCCGGGGAAAGATATATCTATATGAGGTAGACGCCAATGATCATTAACACACCGCCTATGGGCTGGAACTCCTGGAATACATTTGGACATAATATCAACGAGGAGCTTATTAAGGAAATTGCCGATGTTATGGCGGCAGACGGTTATCTCGATGCAGGGTACGAATATCTTGTTGTAGACGATTGCTGGCAGGCCGATACCCGTGACAGGAACGGCAGGCTGACACCCGATAAAAAGAAGTTCCCCAACGGCATGAAGGCAGTTGCCGATTACGTTCATTCAAAGGGGCTTAAGTTCGGTATATATTCCTGTGCGGGACAGCTTACCTGCGAGGGATTTCCGGGCAGCTATGAGCATGAATTCATAGACGCAGAGACCTTTGCAGAATGGGGAGTGGATTTCTTAAAATATGATTTTTGCTTCAAGCCTAAGGGTGCTGACACCGCTTGTCTCTATCGCCGTATGGGTATGGCACTTGCCAACTGCGGGCGTGATATACTCTTTTCCGCCTGCTCCTGGGGAGCGGAGGAAACCCGCAAGTGGGCTAAGACTACAGGTGCTCATATGTGGCGCTCTACAGGCGATATAGTTGACTCAGCCGCATCAATCAAGGACCACGCTTATATGATAGACCGTGACCTTAAGTATATGTCTACAAGCTCATATGCCGATTTTGATATGCTTGTAGTAGGTATGCACGGTGACGGAAATGTTGGTGTAGGCGGTGCAACCGACGAGATGTATCGCAGCCACTTTACCTTTTGGGCTCAGATGAGCTCACCTCTTATGATCGGCTGTGATATCCGTAACATAAACGAATATACCAAGCAGACGTTACTTAACAAGGATATTATAGCTATCAATAAGGAAAGCTGCTGGCAGCCCTATGAGATCGGACAGATCGGCAGCTGGAATCCCAAGGGTAATCCTGTGTACTGCAAGTTACTTTCTACCGGAGAGCTTGCTATCGGTATTTATAATTTCTATGAAGATGAGGCAAACCTTTCTACACCTCTTGACCGTATCGGACTTAATATGTCTACAGGCAAGACTCTCGAGATGACAGAGATATGGACAGGGAAGAAGGAACTTGTGCATAATGGTGTACATAAGGATAGAATTGAGCCTTGGGGCTGCAGACT
>JAFQHD010000128.1 GCA_017398145.1 Clostridia bacterium | reverse complement strand
TTCGTGAAAAGGGTCCGTAGGCGTACTCAGTACGGTAGTGACCCTTTTCGCGGAAAAGTGTGAAAAAGTGGCGGAAACTCGATGTTTTCGCCACTTTTGAATACTTATCAACTGTATTGGGTGATATAGTTTAATATAAATATTTGCTCGTTGATTGGAGCAATTTTCTTTATAATAATTTATTTTCACACGTCCGACCGACTTTTTCGACAGTCTGAAACAGCGTCCCGAAGGACGCTGTTTTTGTTGTAGTTTATGCAATGTCGATTACATAGAAGTTGTAACTTTCATCATCATATTGAACCATAAAGCTCCATCTGCCTGCGGTGAGATTGTCTATGACGATCTCGCCGTTTTCGTTTATGTCGGCAGATTTAAGAAACTTGGAGCCGGGTGCGTTCTTGATGTTGGCTGCTGTTGTGTACTTGCCGGGTGCATATCTGATAATGTAGAGACCGTCAAGATCTCCGAATGTGACAGATTTTTCACCCTGTACCATCGTGGGAGCCTTGGGCTGTACATAGTAGTGGTGGATATGCTTGTATCCGTTGTTGTACTCAACTATAAGGGTTACCCAGCCTTCCTCGCGGTACTGGATCTTATAGCTCTCAGCGTCCTTGATAACGCTCTTGTTGTTGAAGTTACGTACTCCTGCAGCAACCTTTATCTCTGCAACAGAGTTGTAGATACCGTATGCGGTACGGATTATCTTGATATCGGGAATGTTGCCTACAGTCACTTGAAGTCCGTTCTCGTAGAAGGTGGGAACGTCAACAGTCAGATCGATATGATGAACCTCATAACTGCCGTCTGCGTATCTTATAAGAACCGTATGAACACCGGGTTCGGGACAGGTGTAGGTGAAATCGTGTGTCACAAAGAGTGTATCAAGCTTAGCCGCTGCCGCTTGGTACTTGAAATCGGTGCTGTACTTGATCTCGTTGTAGGTGGAGAAATCACCTTTGGCGATCCAGAGATCCTTGTAGCCGTCCTTAAAGTCGTTGACGGTGAGGATAACTCCGTAGGCGGTGAGATATGTGTTTATCTCGGTTATATCGGCATATACGAAGAATTCACCGCCGTCGCGCATTCTTACCCAGAAGGTATAGCTGCCTGCCTTGGTTACCTCGTACTTGAATATACCGTCCTCGGTGGAATTCTTATTTACAAGGGTCTCGGAGAGAGTGATACATCCTTCAGCATTTCTGACCTCAGAGCCTGTGGTATAGTGGCCGATGGCGAACTTGACTTCTCTTACGCCGATCATACCCTTGATAGTAACTGTGTAGTTGTTTACACCCTTAACTACGGGAGTACCCGTTACAAGCTCCTTTACGGGAATAGTTCTTGTCTCTGCAGCAGAGCAGATAGTACATTCTCGCTCTTCAAGACCTTCTTCGTCATAGGTGGGAGCGAGAACTTCGGTCCAGCCGCCCCATGTGTGACCTTTGGCTTCGGTCTCGTCAGCACGGTAGCTGTCACCGCATACCTTACAGGTATATGTTGTGTAGCCCTTTTCCGTACAGGTGGGAGCACTTACGGCTGTCTTGTAGCTGTGATCGGAACAGGGGATAGTCTCGCTGTAGCTGTCATTACATCTTGAACAGATGTGGAGCATTATACCTTCTGTTATACAGGTAGCATCCTTTTCTACAGATGAGGAGTAGTTATGTCCGAATGCGGGAATCTCATCGGCTGTGTAACTGTCTCTGCAAGCAGAACAGGTATAGGTCGTATAGCCTGCCGTATCACAGGTGGGAAGGGTAACTGTAGCTTCGTACTTATGCCCCTTTGCCGCTGTGGGGAGGCTTACCTCATATCCGCATTCTTTGCAGGAGTAGGTTATCTTACCGCTTTCGGTACAGGAGGGGGGAGTAATATTTGTAATGTAATTATGACCCGTAGCGGCTATTACATTTTCTACATAACTGTTACCGCAGGCAGAACAGGTATAGGTTGTATAGCCTTCGTCGGTACAGGTGGGTGCTGTTACTGTTGCAGTGTAGCTGTGACCATTGGCAGATATGGTAACAGAATAACTGTCGCCGCACTCGGTACATGTATATACTGTCTTTCCGTCTGCGGTACAGGTCGGCTCTGTTGTAACAGATGTATAACCGTGGCCGTTTGCAGGTGTCTGGTCTGCAACATAACTGTCAGAGCAGTTGATACAGATATATACTGTATAGCCTGCCTCGGTACAGGTCGGCTCTGTTGTAACAGATGTATAACCGTGGCCGTTTGCAGGTGTCTGGTCTGCAACATAACTGTCAGAGCAGTTGATACAGATATATACTGTATAGCCTGCCTCGGTACAGGTAGGATCTATTCTTTCTGCAGAATAGCTGTGACCTTTGGCAGCAATTACGGTATACGTTGTGTAATCACAGTTTTTACAGGTCTTGTATGCATTCCAACCCGACTCCGTACAACTTGCAGCCTTGCCTGCGTGATCAACGTAGCTGTGATCGGTCATAGGAAGCTCAACGTATACGTAAGGAATTTCCTGACTGCCTGTACTATTGTTACAGTAACAAGTATAGGTTTCCTTGCCGACAGAATGGCAGGTAGGTTCAATACGCTCGGTGAGAGTATAGGTTCCGTCTGTAACGTCTCCTGTACAAACGTGATTAGCCTCGGTTTCCCACTTTGAATAGAGGGCAAGGTTTGCCGTGATGTCCTTGGGACCGATCTCGGTTATACGGTTAGTATAAGCCTTATCGGTATAGAAGCCTAAGAAATATCTTGTTCCATATACTACGTTTGTGGGAAGAATAGTGGTTGTATCGTAAGTATGAGTTGCGGGATAACCGTCGGGGAAATAGGTTGTGCCGGTCATCTTTGTGGTAGACGTACCTCTGTAATAGGTTATGTTATAGCTGTTGGCAGTCCACTTGCAGTAGAGCTTGATATCATTGGGATATGTGCTTGCCGCAAGGGTAGTGCCTATACTCTTTGTACATTCGGGATCTGTATACCAGCCCGCAAAGGTGTAGCCTGTTTTAGTACCCTTGGTAAGGGTATACTTGGTAGCATAAGAGAACTCTGACAGAAGGGAAGCTGCGTTTTCACCGCTGAAGGGTGCTCCGCCTTCATCGTAGTATTCAATGTTATAGGTGTTTGCTATCCACTGACCGTAGATATAAATAGTAGTTGCAGTAGGATATGCAGTTGCATCTAT
>JAFQHD010000127.1 GCA_017398145.1 Clostridia bacterium | reverse complement strand
CTCCGATTAGCATTACAACTAACAGCACAATGCTGCAGACTGCCAGATATACTCCCTGAAGGAAAGCGTTGTTATTGCTGATCTCCAGGATATAGAAACCTACAACAAAGCTGTAGATTACACTTCCCAGATCAGACACCAAGGACCCAAGAAACACCAATAAGAAGTTTTTATTATTAAATACATTTACTTTTACCTCGCTTTCGTTATTCATTGTTTACCTCCTGCAAAAAAATACTTTTACAGCTTAATTATATTATAAAAAAAAGGCTTTGTCAATAGAAAAAATAAAAAACACCAAAGCCTTTATATCCGGATATCGCCATAGCCCGAAACTCAAAGGTCGCTTTGATATGCTGTAAGGACCTTTCCCCCTTTTGAATAAGATACAGAGTATTTAAGGTAAGTCGGAGCATATCTGCTTCGTTATTGTTCTCTACCGTAAGCTCTCTTGCGATATCAAGTATATACTGACCCAGCGCAAATGCCGAGAGGTCGTTTGTAATATCGTAAAAGGAGTGAAGGACATCTCCCTTCACAAGGGTCATACCACCTGTGCGGCACTCCACCTCAAAACGGCAGAACTGAAAGGGCATCGTGTATGCAAGTGAGCCTCTTTTCAAACTTCGCACATTGCTTGCATAAACCGAGACCTTACCCATATCCGCTGTAAGAATAGTAAGTATCTTATCCCGTTCCTTTAAGACTGTGTGAGAAAGTATAAGTCCCTCAAAGGTCTTACGCATTTTATTCTCCCATATCGTCCTTGAATCCGAAGTTGCTTATATTGAAGTTGGAGTCACGCCAGTTCTCCTTTACCTTGACCCAGAGATCAAGGAACACCTTGGTGCCGAAGAATTTTTCCATATCCTCACGGGCATAAGAGCCGATAGTTTTAAGTGATGCACCGTGCTTGCCGATGATGATACCTTTGTGAGAAGCCTTCTCACAGAATATCTCGGCTCTTATCTTAATAAGCTTTGAGCTTTCCTCAAAAGCCTCGATGACGACCGCAGTACCGTGGGGTATCTCGTCGTCAAGAGTACGAAGTATCTTTTCACGGATTATCTCGGCTGCGATCTGTCTTTCAGGCTGATCGGTTATTGCATCCTCGGGGAAGAACCATATTCCCTCCTGCATAAAGCTCTCCGTTTCGTTGAGTACGATATCAACACCGTCGTTATTGAGGGCTGATATCGGAACAACGGAAGCGAACTCATAGAGAGGAGCAAATTCGTTTATGGTCTCGGCAACCTTGCCTGCATCCGACTTGTCCGTCTTGTTGATAACAAGAAGTGCGGGCATATCCGTTTTCTTGAATTTTTCTATAAGTCCAAGCTCTATGGCATGGGGCTTGGTGCCTGCCTCGACCACAAGGATAGCCGCATCCACGTCACCGATGGCAGAGGATACAGACTTGACCATAAAATCGCCCAGCTTGGTCTTGGGGTTATGCATACCGGGGGTGTCAAGAAAAACAAACTGTGTCTCACCTCTGGTAAGTATGCCTGTTATACGGTTACGGGTGGTCTGGGGCTTCTTTGATATAATAGCTATTTTTTCGCCTAAAAGCGCGTTAAGCAATGTGGATTTACCAACATTAGGTCTGCCTACAATGGCAACAAATCCTGTTTTTTTCATCTACACTCCTAAAAATGATATATATATTTAATATATTATACTATAATTAAGCGTTTCGTGCAAGACCCATTTTACATAAAATTGCTTCCTGACGGAAAAACATTTCACTTTCCTGTGCTTTTCCCTCCTCGTGGTCGTAGCCTAAGAGGTGCAGCATGGAGTGAACGGTAAGAAAAGCAACCTCACGTTCAAAGCTGTGTCCAAACTCTACCGCCTGTTCTGTAGCTCTTTCAAGAGAGAGAACTATGTCACCGAGTATAGTCTTACCACCCATATCATCCTCGTCAAAAATGGGAAACGAAAGAACGTCTGTGGGACGGTCAACGTCTCGGTATTCGCGGTTTAAAACGTGTATTTCTTCGTTATCTACCAAAGTCACCGAAACCTCGCATTTATCGGGAAATTCCTCGTATTTCAAGCTTTCGGCAACAGAAGCAACTATCAGCTTTTTAAGCTCGGGGGTGACTTCAATTATGTCCTGCTCATTTTTTATAAAAATGTCGTGTCCGTTTTTCCTCATTTTGACCCTTCTCTTTTCTTTCCTTGTCGTATTTTTCGTATGCCTTGATTATCTTCTGTACAAGGTGGTGTCTTACAACGTCACGGTCGGTAAAGCGGTGGATAGCGATACCCTCGATATCATCTAAAATTCTTGTTGCCTCCACAAGACCGCTCTTCTTACCGAAGGGCAGGTCTGTCTGTGTTACGTCTCCCGTTACCACAGCCTTTGAGTTAAAGCCGAGACGTGTCAAAAACATCTTCATCTGCTCGGGAGTGGTGTTCTGCGCCTCGTCAAGTATGATAAAGGAATCGTCAAGGGTTCGTCCTCGCATATATGCAAGAGGAGCTATTTCTATAGTTCCGCGTTCAAGATATCTCTGATAGTTCTCGGGACCTAACATCTCAAACAGCGCATCGTAAAGGGGACGCAGATAAGGGTCTATCTTGCTCTGAAGATCACCCGGCAGATAACCTAATCTCTCTCCTGCCTCAACTGCCGGACGGGTGAGGATAATACGGTTTACCTGCTTTGCACGAAGTGCCTTTACTGCCATTGCGACAGCCAAAAAAGTCTTACCCGTACCTGCAGGACCTACGCCCATAACTACGGTGTTCTTCTCTATATCCTCAACGTATTTACGCTGACCTACGGTCTTTGCCTTGATGGGCTTTCCTCTCGTAGTTATACATATGCAGTCGTCGTCAACAAAGCCCGCCAGCTCTTCCTGCTTACCCTCTCTTACCATGTCGATAAGATACTGTATGCTCTGATGTGAAAGCTCCGAGTTAAACGTAGCCATTCGCTTCATACAAGTGATAACGTCTGCGGCAAGATTTACCGACTCGTCATCTCCAGTGATGACTATGGCATCTCCTGCGGTCTTTTCGGTATCGCGGTTGTTTATAGTAACCCCGAATGCCTTTTCCACCAATGCGGTATTGGCGTCAAAGCTGCCGAAGATTATTGCGGTCTGCTCTATTGTATCTGTTAAAATAATTCTTTCTGCCATTAAAAAATCCTTTCAGATCAGTTGGTTTCTATTTCAGCCGGAGTGGTAATATCCATCCTGCATTTTATGTTCAGTGTTAATATATAGGAGCTCTCGGTGGTCTTTTCCGAAGTCTCGACCGATATAAGCTCGGCGTTCGGAAGCTCCTTTGAAATTTTCCGTTTCATCAAAGCCTCGGCGGCCGCTTTTGCCTCCTCCTCGGAGTAAACAAAGTCCTTTACGGTATACTCGCGGTATGCCGTCTTTTCAAGCGAAAGCGGCAGCTCTATCTCCTCAAAGAGTACTGCCGAAGCTACCTCTTCAAGACTTGTACAGTTAATGTCCTTCGGCACATCATCCGAAAAATAAGGGAATGTAAGATTAAAAAATCTTATCCTTTTTTCCTCAAAGCACCTGCCCGTGTATATCTGCTTTTGATAGCTAAAGGGGACCTCTACGGTAAGTGCGGCATCAACCGTTGCCATCACCTCACCCTTTGCCCTGCAAAGTCTGAAATCTCCGTCCTTATTGTCAACTATTCCGCTTACAAGAAGGTCTCCGCGCTTTACCACATTCCCCGTCTCCACCTGGCTTCGACCCTCGTAAACACTGTAATCCTCGATTATACCGCCGTAGGATGCGATAAGATTTCGGGGAGTGTCAGCCTCCTCACCGTAAAGCTTCTTTTCCTGTATCTCCACATAGGCGACAGTACCCTTAAGGTTCACCGAAACCCATGAAAAATCGGTATACTTATCCACATAGTCGATGCATAGATTCTCAAAGTCTATTGAAGGCACAAATGCCCCCTCATAACAGCCAAGGGCTTCGAGGTTTTTGATAATAACATTGTGTGGGGTATCGGTGGTGGATACCACCTTGATATCCCATATAAAAAACGAGGACAGAAATATGATGGTAAGATATATCGCAAGTCCGAAAACAAGCCCGCCTCTGTTTCGGTGCGCCTTAATAACAAAGGGTACACCTCTACAGTATACACTATAAACCTTTATGTCCGTTTTGTCAAGAATTGACATAAGTATTTTGTATTCTTTTTCAAGGAGAAGAAAGCTTATCTCGCCCTCCTCGGTACGCTCAAGATCAAAGTAGTCAATACCCTTCTGCATCATAAGGTTAAGAAGCCTTACGGAGTGTAGTCTTTCACACCTGAGTTTACGGTAGCCCCATAACCATTTTACCCCTAAAGAGGACATTATAATCCCTCCTCGAACTGTAAAGAAAATATATGCCCTTTAACAGAAACATGACCTGTATAATAGGTCTTTAGTGTAAGACACTCACCGCAAATACACAGCACCCTTCCTTTCAGACGAAGCTGTATCTGCGTACTCTCGTATACCAGTATTCCGAGACAGCCGTCAATCGAAATTTCTCTTGTTCCGATGATATGTATATCCGGGGCAGATACCGACAGAGTATCGGGAAATCCCGTGCCGTCAGCCAAAGCCTCCCCAAAGCTTCTTCTCCTTCGTTTCACGTATATTTTCTCCTTCAAGCAAGTATAAATTTATAAAACATTTTATGCGGAGGGATGGCTGTAAATTACATAATAACCGAAGCACTTCGGCTCTGCGCCGAGACCCTTATACCCTCTATTTTCCCCTTTATGGTCCTCACAAATTTACTTATATCCTGCGGTTTTGACAATATGGTAAAAAGCCTTATAAAACGCCCCTTTGAGGCTCTTTTTCACCTCAACGCCAACCTTGCATCAGCCTATATATTGGGTATGATCTCGGGTTATCCCCAAGGTGCGTACGCCATAGCCGAAATATACGACAAGGGCGGCTGTACAAAGGATGAAGCGCAGCGCGCACTCGCCTTCTGTAACAATACGGGACCTGCCTTTATGATAGGAGCTGTCGGTGCTCTTTTCGGAGATATGAGGCTTGGCAGAAATCTCTTTTTTCTGCAGATAGGTGTTACACTCTTATACGGGATACTGTCAAGACCGAAAAGAATTTCACGATCTCCCGAAATCAAAAATAACAAAAGGATAAATTTCGACATAATACCAAAATCCGTTACCTCCTCTGTCATCCCCATGCTCAATATCTGCGGCTTTGTGGTGATATTTGCGATCCTGTGTTCATGGGTCTCGCTTCTGCCCTTGGGTATAGAGATAAAAGCCTTTATTTATTCTATACTTGAAATATCGAACGCAGTAAAATTCATAAGCCGTAAAACTCCTTCTCTGCCCCTTTTGGCATTTGCTCTTTTCTGGTCGGGGATATGCGTACATATGCAGACCGCCTCGGTAGTAGACAAGCGCTTTTCGATGAAAAGATATTATATCGGCAAGATAATACAATCTCTGTCTGTTTTTTTGATTTTATACTTGAAAAAGATCTTATTTTAGTGTATACTTAAATCAAAGGATGTGAAAAAATGGCTAAAAAGATAAAGCATGAAATAAACCGTGTCTGCGGCTGCTGTGAGCTTGCCGAGACACTTAACAACGAGGATATAGTTCTCTGCTCTCTTAAGGGTGTTGTCTCAAGCGGACACGTATGCAAAAAGTTTATTTACGATCCCTTAAAAAGAGATCCTAAGCCTTTGACCAAGATTCCGGGACTTGATCCTGATGCCCTTGTGCTGTAAAATAATGAAGAATGAATAATTATGGTGGAAAACTGTTGCTTTAATGCAACAGTTTTCTTCATTTAATTGAGAATTGAGAATTGCGAATCGAGAATTATTACATATACTGTACCAAGGGAGGTTGAAATCTATGGCAAAAACAAATAACGGATGTATAATTTCCTTGCCCTCCGAGACCTACGCCATGTCGGCACAGAGATTGCTGTCAGCTAACGGTATTGTCTCAAGGGTAGTAAAAACCGACCCTTCGATCACCAAAAAGGGATGCAGTATCGGTATCGAGACAGACTGCCGTCAGACCGCAAAAGCAAAAGGAATACTGTTAAATCACAGTATCCCTATATCAT
>JAFQHD010000126.1 GCA_017398145.1 Clostridia bacterium | reverse complement strand
TTGTGATATAATCATTAAAGCAGGGGGTATGGATATGGACAACAAATTACCTGAACGCAAAAAAATCCGTCTCGGATCATATGATTATTCCAAGCCGGGAATATATTTTATAACCGTATGTGTTAAAAACCGTATGCCAATATTGTGGAATATGAAAAATGCCGTACCCGGTATGCATGCCGAGGATGTTCCGTTGTCAGATATCGGGCATACCGTAAAGAAAGGTATTTTACAGATTCCCGACATATACAGTAATATCAAAATCAAAAAATTCTGTATAATGCCGGATCATATTCATGTTTTAATCCAGATAGAGCCGTATGACAGTGATTTACCGTCAAAACATCCGACAATACCAACTGTAATCGGATCGTTTAAACGGTGGGTGTCAAAGGAAACAGGAATGTCTATGTGGCAAAAATCATTTATTGACCGCGTTGTGCGGGATGATGATGAATACCGTAATGTATGGAAATATATCGACAACAACCCAACATTTTTTGAAGAAGAGGATGATGGATTGTTGGATTTCGAGAATATGTAGGGGCGGTTATTAACCGCCCGATTATTGTTTGCATAAATTGTTTATTTCGGGCGGCAGGTTGCCGCCCCTACGGGAATCGCCTGTTGCAGAGGCGGATATCATCCGCCCGTTTTTGTTTGCGTGAATTGTTTATTTCGGGCGGCAGATTGCCGCCCCTACGGGTAACCACCCGTCTGTCGTAGGGGCGGATATTATCCGCCCGTTTTTGTTTGCGTAAACCGTTTGTTGCGGGCGGATGGTATCCGCCCCTACGGTGCGAATATTTGCAGGTCATCTGTAGGGGCGGTTATTAACCGCCCGTTTTGTTTTGGGTAACAAAAAAACCGCACCCTCGGGTAGTGAGGATGCAGTTTATGATTACTTTATGCGATTTTGGATGCAAACACTTGAAAAATCAGCACAAAAACAAACCGCACCCTCGTGTGATAAAGATGCGGTTTGTAATTACTTTATGCGATTATGGCAGCGGTGCCTCACCGCTTATTCGTCTTCATCGTCAGATGTAACGGGAAGTGCGGATATAATAACTGTCGCTGCTGTGTCGGCGGATACAACGGTATTGCTCTCTGCCCTTGCGGAGAAGATCATAGCTGAGCTTTCGGCTCCGTCGGCTGTTGCTGCCGCTGTTGCTGAGGTTGTCAAAATGGGGTTTTGAATAACACCGGCAGCATCAAGCGTATATACGCCGCTCTTTACAGGAATTCCGTTGTTATTGTCTGCAGATATAAATATGGTTTCATAAGTTTTACTGGTCACCAATTCACCCGAGTTTTTGTGGAAGAAATAATAATTGCCATTAGCATACACAAGACCCTCTATTCGGGTACCGTTTTCATCGGTTGCATAAATGTGGTTTACATTATTCTCGTCAACGTGATTGTACCAAGTGCCTTTTTCCATCTTGGCATCATCTATAGTGTTCTTTACGATATCGCTACCGAATTTATAATAACCGGGAGTAAAGAGATCGTTTGAATAATATGTATAGAGCGTTCTGTTGGTAGCAAGACTGCCGTCGCGCAGAGCGTAGTAGTAATCGTTGCCTACGCGGTAAAGACCTGTACTGGTCTGCTTTACACCGTCCTTGTAAATGTAATACTTGCCGTTTTCCTGTCTTACTTCCTTTGAGGAGCTGTCGGTTTCGTAAAGCATCTTACCGTCTGCACGGAAGAAATATCTTCCTCCCTCAATACCGGATCCGCCGGGAACGGTAACGTAAGCACCCTTGACCATAGTGCCGTCGTCGTTGAAGTAGTAATAGTCGCCGTCGATCTGCTTAAGACCTTTTGCCTTGACGGTATTATCATAGTAATATGTATTACCGCCGCCTGTTACAAAGCCTGTTTTTACAAGCTTACCTTCTGAATCAAACTTATAATAGCTGTCGCCGTTATCCGATAAGAAGCCGTTGTTGGTAGCGTTTGTTCCGGTAGTTGTTACATGTACGGTTTGATCCTTGACTATCTGAAGAGTGGTTAAGGGAGCGTAATAATATTCACCGTCTACGTTAAACAAGCCCGCTACAACTCCTCCGTCTAAGCAGTAGGTATCACCGAACCAGCCTGTGTAAGGTGTGCTGCAGGAGGTACATTGAACAGTAAATCCGGAAAGCGCATAGGAGTGATCGATTATTGCGATCGACTCAGTGTAATCGTTACCGCAGAGAGAGCAAGTATACGTCATTATACCGGTCTCGGTACATGAAGGAGCCTTGGTTACAGCAGAAGAATATTTATGAGTGAGCTGTGCTATAGCTTCTGTATAGCTGTCACCGCAGCCTGTACAGGTATAGGTCTTAAGTCCGGCAGCAACACATGTTGCAGCCTTGGTCACGGATGACTCATAGCTGTGGCTGTGGTTGACCCATTTTGCTACAAGTGTAGCATCTGCATATGCATTGACGTTATTGTTATCAACGTCCCAAAAAACGTACTGCTGAGTTCCCCAACCGTCATTCCAAAGATATCCGGAGGAGTTTTCGCCTGCTTTGTCCCAGTACCAGCCTGCAAATTCCTTATTTGAATGTGTAGGCACGGGGAAGCCGCCGATAACATCATTGAACATCTGCTCCGCTTCAAAAGTGTAGGTGGTAGAGAAGCCGGAGGGCATACTGCCGCCATTGACATCAAAGGTAAGAGTATAGGTTTCTGCACCGGGTGTAGGCTCCTCTACTGCAGGGGGAGCACCATAATAGGTACAGTATGCCAAGCTGACCCAACCGGTCACACCGTTATATGTGGTAAAGCCCCAGTCACCCGAGATGGCTGTGATGTTTACTACAGTTCCCTTGGGGACCTGACCGATAACATTGGAGTCGGCAGAGCTTGCAGCATCTCTGATGTTAAGAGGGTCGGTGTTGGTGGTGATGGTATACTGACCCAACTTGGGAGTCCACTGTGCCTTAAAGGTAACATTCTTACCTGCCGTAAAGGTGTCCGCAAGGCTGAGAGTATAGTTGTATTCGGAACAGTACCAGCCGTTAAAATCATAGCCGGATCTTGCAGCAGTGGGCATTGAAGAGATCACAGCACTGTAGCTCTGCTCAACTTTAATAGCATATACAGAGGTGCTTGACGTCAAAGCACCGCCGTTGGGATCAAAGGTAATATAGTAGTATGTACTTACAAGGGTAGTATACTCGGTATTAAGGCTGATCCATCCGGATATGCCGTTATACGTACCGTAGCCCCAGTTGTTAGAGGATATCTGAGTGATGTTTATCTCAACACCGCTGGGAAGAGTCTGCACTATACCGTAAGAGGTGCCCGCACCGCTTCTCATGTTGAGAGAGCCGCTGGTACGGTAGGTTCCCAGACCTGTAGCACCGTTAGATGTAGAACCGCCGCCGGAGTTATCCGAATATGCGGGTGTACCGTAGCCGAGAATATAAGCGCTGGTAAGTGCGTAAGATTTGGTCTGGCACTTATTACTTGCGTTACCCTCGATGGTGTATACCGTAGATGACGTAGAGTTTGTAACTATACCCACGTGGGTAGAGTCTGTTACTTGTGCAGTATTGGTACGGAAATATATAATATCACCGCGCTTGGGCTGATAGTTACCGCCACAAGCCTTGGACCACTGCCAAACGCCCTTATTCTGGAACCACTGCATACCAAGGTCGCAGCTTGCGTGCTTGGTAATAACGGTAGAGGGAATGCCCGCCTGGTTTGCACACCAGGAAACGAACATAGCACACCAGGCACCGGGATTGATGCCGTACCATGCACCGTATTTGGTGTAGTTGCCGCTGCCGCCCGAGGTTCCGCCCTGCTGAGAGGTGGAGTTACCCTCGGTATAACCGATCTGAGTCGTAGCAACAGCTATCAGGTCTTCGATCTGATTGCCGGTGTTCGTGTGTGTGTTTTCATATGCCGCAAATGACGCCAGAGGCAGAACGCTGCCTATCATCAGCACACACAGAACTGCTGAGACTATCCTTTTTGTAGTTTTCATAATATTTTCTCCATTTTATGTATTTTGATATATTGATACATAGTAAGTATAACACAGTTTTTGGGAAAATGCAAGATGTTTTTAATTTTTCATGAATTTTTATACGTTTTTGCACAAAAACAATTACGGCACACCCGCGAAGGTGTGCCGTTTAGGCTTTATTCATCATCGGAGCCGTCGCTGTCCTCGGAATACTCGGGTAAAGATATCGTGCTTACAGTATTTATTGCGAGAACCTCTGTGCTCTGTACATAATTATCAAGACCGCTTACGGAAGCTGTATCCGTTACAACTACCGGTACTTCATCGACCGCTGCAGTTACCGCTGCGGTGGTCATTTTACCGTCTGCACCGAAGCTGTATATTCCTGCCTCAAGGCCTGCGGCATTATTCTTATCCACGAACAGAGTCTCGTTTCTTACCATTTCTCCGCTGTTAGTCTTGAAGAAATAGTAGCTACCGTCTATATTTCTTGCTCCCACTGCGTGATATGCAGAATTAAAATAGTACGCTCTGCCGCTGTCATCGTCAAGAGTGAGCCATCCGTCCTTATCCATCTTGCAGTCCTCAGCAAAGTATCTGTAAGAGGAAACGAGATCGGTTTTGTTGTGATAGGTATAAAGTGTCATATCCGCAGCAAGAGTTCCGTCACGAAGTGCGTAATAGTAGTCACCGTCTACCTCGTACAGACCGTCGGTCATCATTTCTCCGTCAACGTAGATATGCTTACCGTTTTCGTCCTCGCCAAGCTCGGGTGCTGAGCCTGCATTGGGATCTCTTTCCCAAAGCGCAGTAAGGGTAATAGACTTACCGAAATCGTAAGGCTGATTATCACCCCAACCGTTTTTCCAGCACATACTGGAATGCTCAAGCCATCTCCAGCCGTTGAATATATAACCGTCTCTTGTAGGTACGGGAAAGCCGCCTATTACGTCATTGAAGAGCTGGCCTCTACCAATAAAGGTATAAGCACTCTTATAGTCCTCGGGCATACTGCCGCCTGCGGGATCGAAGTTTAAGGTGTAAGCGTTGCATTTTATGCTTACGTCATAGGTAGAACCGTTGAGCAGCTCCTTGTCCATCCACTCTTCTGTTCCGATAAGCTCCTCAGAAGTAAAGTCCTTCATTTCCATAAAATTGAGGAGGTCTGTCTGCACACCGTCAACGGTACAGGACTTAAGAATAACATCAAGGAGATCGCCCAACATATAAAAGCTTGTTGACAATGCTACACCGTCTTTATAAATCACACCTATGTAATCGTCATTCAACCACGAATCCTTTGCTATGGTTGTTGCATTGTAAACATATATATCAAAATTATCCGCTGTTTCATCCAATCCTATGTTATCGGATGATGTAGTAAGCTTAGCGGTGTTGGAAAGCGCACTTGTATGCGTAATACCTGCATCCGGATCATAAGTGCCGCCATTAAGGGAAACATTCAAAACTGCAAACCTGCTCCACATAGCACCCGGAAGATTCGGAAGTTCATCATTAACAAAACCGGGACCTGTATGGCTCTTCCATACCGCTTTGAAGGTGAGGCTTTCGTTTCCTGTAAAAGTATCTGAAAGCTTCAGCTTATAGCCTGTTTCTTCGCAGTACCAGCCGTCGAAGGTATAGCCTTCTCTTGCAGGGATATCATGCATCCCCAAGCCTCTTACCGCTTCGATAGCAGATTCGTAAGTTTGACCGGAGATTATGGGATATTTGCCGGGCATTCCTTCTCCGTTATTGGGATTGAATCTGATACAGAGCTGCTCGCTTACCTCAAGTTCTTCCCAATGTGCATAGAGGGTATGCTTGCTTCTGTTGGTAACCGTTGTATCGGCTGTCACCTCGGAGCCGCCGTCAGCCGCCGTATACCAACCGGTAAATTTGTAGCCTTCACGGGTAGGAACAGGGAAGCTTCCGTAGCTGTCATAGAGAACCACGTACTTTTTACCCTGCGAAACAGTACCTCCGTTAGCATTCAGATCGACGGTGATCATAGTGGGTGACTCGGTGCTGCCGAAATACTCGGACGCTTCCTGCACTTCATCAGCCGTGAAAAAGCGGGCTGAGCGCAATATCACGTAATCACCGTTGTTAACTGTGATGCCGTTTGCCGCTAAAAGATATTGTAAATGTACCGTGTTCAGCGATCCGGTATATGCGGGTATTGCTCCTTGATGCTGTGAACCGTTGGGGTAGGGATATACACCCATATCCAGAAGGTATTTTTTGAATCCGTTATTGTTTTTGGCGCTATGGAACCCCCAGTTGGTCTCAGAACTGGTGCCCTTGCGGTTGCCGGCAGTAAACCAGACAACCTGATTCTGAACATCGGATCGATCCGCTGTAACCACGTTCATATCCAGAACAAGGAAGCGGTATCCCTGCTGTCCTGCTTCGAGCTTGGAATACTCTGAACCAAGTACGGAGTTAGGGTTAGAACTTGCCGTGTTAGGTAAGCCGTAAGAAATAGAAACGCTGGGACCGGAATTATAATCACTTACCGTTAATTTAGCTCCGTTAACCGTTTTTTCGGGTCTGGTTTCGGAGAAATTAGTCAGTAGCATAAAGCCATCGTCCGTAGCAAAATTGATGTTTGTAAGATCTGTATTTTCGGAAGGATATTTAATGTCATACGTACCGCGGTTGGTGTCCACGGGGCCTGCGGAAAGGATAACAGAATTCACCACACTTCTCTCAGAGCCGTCGGAAGGTGAGTTTGTTACTGCATAGCCGGCTTCGGTCAGCTCAACCATAGTTGTAGAGCCGTCGCCGTCAAGGATAAAGGCGGTATTAAGATCCATATCGTCGGCAAAATCCCAATAATCGTTGAAATCAAGACCTGTGCTGAAGGAGCTCTGACGTCCGTCATTTGCGATAAAGACAACATTACCGTCATTTTTAATACCTACGATAGTGGTAGGATAGTTGGTTGTGGTACCTGTCTCCCACTTGACACCGTCAACCACAAAGGGCATATGTCCGCCTACGGCATTTTGAACATTCTGCCAGCCGGCGGTGTTTCTGCCGTATCTTTCGGTAACGGAGAAGTTAAGTGTTACAGAGTTACCTACCGCGAACTGGTTGAGAAGCATAGTTTTTGTTCCTCTTGCGGTAAGTATGATACGGTTAGCCTGCATTGTGGGGTTGGCTGTGGTAGCGGAGGAATAGATCCCGGTAACGGTACCGGTAATGGATGCGCCGTGCTTGACTGTATAGTCATAGGGAACGTCGATAACTACCTCGTACGCATCGGACAGAGCATAGTTGTTAAGACAACCCTTATCGGAGTATACAACAAGAGCTTCGTTTGCGGGAAGTCTGTTAAGACCGTCTGCCGCAACCTGAGCGCCTGAGGAATTGTTGTGTATAGATATTTTTAGCTCGGGACAGCCGATCATAGGAACGTGGTCTGCTGTCATACCAAATGACCAGAATTCACCTTCAAAGGGGGTCTCCTGCACCATATGAGCAGAGGTTATGATCTCTCCGTCATATACATTAAAGCCACGGGGAAGTGTAAGAGCCTTAGTTACGACCGCATCGGAGTAACCTCCATAGGAGATACCGCTGCCCTCAACACGGGAGTGAGCAGAGGACATCATCCAGAGGTCGCCGTTTATTGCGGCGATAGCTGTTTTGCCTTCGTTATTGGTCGCATTAAATTCGGTAACCGTCTTTAACGTTGTGCGGCTCTGATTGGCATAGTCGCGAGTGTTGGTAACGTCAACATAAAGATCCGCCTGCTTAGGATCAAACTCAACGATATTAAAGTTCTGAGTCTGATACTTCGACGAGCTTGATGTCTTTATATTGGTACTTGTAACACCGGGATAAAGAGTCTTTGCCGTCCTTGAGATCTCGCCGTCAAGTCCGCTTGAAACAGCGGCATAGCTTACCCATACCGTCATAATAGGCATAAGCAAAAGTACACTCAATGCCAGTGCAGTTATCCTTTTTAATGTCTTCATTTTCTATCCTTCTTCCTTAGAATTGGTTATATTTATACATATTGGATTATACCACCGTGTTTTTTATTTTTCAATGGTTTAAAAATAAAACAGATCAAATTATTGTAAATAAACTCATAATGAAATATTGCACAAATGTTACCATCTAAATATATGCATTCATACAAAAAGTGCACTGTTCCGTTGCATTTTACGAAGATTTGTGATAAAATTCCAAGTACTATTGTTATTTTCAGAGGAGCTCTATTATGTTTAATCAGTTCAAGCGTTTTATCGGTATGCTGCTTATCGTATGCACGCTTATCACCCTTACGTCTGTGGGTATGGCTGCGTCGGATATGCCCGAGCTTACTGTAAACAACTACACAATTAAACTTACCTGTGCGGATGATATCCGAGATATCAGATACGCACTCGGCGAGTATAACACGGTTGCCGATATCAAGGCGGCTGCGGGCAATGTTGCCCTTTCCAACAAGGTGGTTGTCAACAACACCGTTGACGGTATATTTACTTATACTCTTCCTCAGGCGGGACTCTATACTCTGTGGGTGAGAATGCAGGACGGAACTAACTATTTCCTTCCCTGCGATATGACCGATATCAAAGCTTACGTCAGCACCTACGGTCTCAACGTTACCGTCCACGATATGCTTGACGTAAAGGATTTCTTTATCGCTAAGGGTGAACACAACAGCTATAGCGAAATCAAGGCCAACGGATATATTGTCCGTGTTACCGCAGCCAAAATAGGCAGCAAGCGTAACTATACATACACCATCCCGACAGACGGTATACATACCGTGCTTGTAAGATATAACGACGGAACAGAGCTGTTTTTCCACGAGGAAATAACCGTTGATAAGCCCGTATTTACAGGTAACGGGCTTCAAGTCATCGTTTCAAACATCCCTGACGTCAAGGTCATCCGCACCGCTTACGGCGAGTATACCAAACCCACGGATATAAAGAAAGCCGAGGGACAGAGAAGCTTCTCCAAGGCTGTTATCAAGGGTGCGGACCCCTACAAGATCCAGTATCGTGAGGAGGGGCTTGTAACCGTTATCGTTCAGTACAATAACGGATATACCGAAGCATTTACTTATAACGTTCATCACCGTGCTCCCGTTGTTGAACAGAACGAAGATTCCGTAAGCTTCTCTGATCTTGACGGCTTGTATACCATAAGGTACGCCTTAGGTGAATATTCCACCTCCGCCGAGATCAAGAACGCTCCCGGAAGTCAGTATATCAGACCCGAAGCCGCAGTTGACGGTGTCATTACCGTTACGCTTGAGCCGGGTACGTACACCTTCTGCGTTCAGTATAACGACGAAAGCTATAACTATTATGTTGTTACAATAGAAGATCCCGTTCCGAAGGCTACCGCTACAGGTGTCAAGGTATCCAATGCATTCTCGGACGATATGATCCTTCAGAGAGACGAAAAACTCTCGGTATGGGGTACGGCAGATGCTTCAAGCGGTCAGGTGGTTGTGGAGCTTGGCGGCTTATACGCTACAGCAGAGGTCGATGCAAAGGGCAACTGGAAGGCTGTTTTTGAAAGTACCTTCTCCTACACCACCGAGGGTCAGCCTCTGACCGTTATGTCAGCGGAAGAAAATATCGTATTTAACGATGTGCTTATCGGTGATGTATATTACGCTATGGGCCAGTCCAATATGTTTTACTCCCTCGGTGAGCTTATTATAGACCTTAAGTTTGCCGGCATCTCAAACGAGCTGAAGATTGATTATGATGACAGCCGTGATATGCGATTCTTCCGTGTTTCAAATACCGATTATTTCGATATGACGGGAGATATGACACAGGGAACACGCACCCTTTACACCGACGTTTACAACGGCGAGAGCTGGATGACTCCCTCTGATATCGGAAGACAGATAGTTGCCTATGCAAGCAATATGCCTTCCCATCAATTATATGACCGTGATGCAATAAGTAAGAACGTGTTCTCCGCTATCGGTTATATCTTCGCATACCGAATGACCGAAAGCACCGACGTTCCCGTAGGTGTCATAGAGATAGATGCCTCCGGACATCCTCTTATAACCTTTGCTCCCAATGAATTGGCAGACAAATGGGGAGACGATAAGCTCGACGAAGCTACGGGTACGTACTATTATCATATGGATACTCTGTCCGCTCCCCACCTTAAGTCCAGATATGCTTACAACCAGCAGATATATCCTCTCTCCAACTTCTCCTGTGCAGGTATAATCTGGTATCAGGGTGAGAGCGACTGGTACAATACAAGAGAGTACCACGGCAGAGGTGCCACAACCTTTGCAGATCAGTTCACCGAGCTTATGGAATATTTCAGAGCTACCTTCGGTAACGACGACTTCCCCGTTTATATGTTCGAGTTTGCTACCTGTTATTCAGGTAACGGTGCCAACTCCTTTATGGACTTCGGTTCTGTCAAGACAGAGCTGTGCACCATACCTCAGAAGCTTGACGACTGTCATATAGTATCCTCCTCCGACCTTTGGTTTAACAAGGGCTGGATAAACAACGTTCACCCCTATATCAAGCATCATAACGCTTCCCGTCTTGCCGATATAGTTCTTGCAGACAAGTTCGGTGTAGGTGAGCTTGAGCTTGTAAGCGGACCTCTGCTTGAATCGGTTGAATACGGTACTACAAACGCAACACTTAAGTTCAAAAATGCAGGTAACGGTCTTAAGACCGCGGACTCCGCTGAGATACGCGGTATAGAGATAATGATCAATACCACGGGTATATATGAGTGGCGCGATGCAACCGGAGAGGTGATAGTCGGTCGCGATAAGATAGTTATTGATTCAAAAGATCAGATATTCGGTGTAAGATACAACCGTAATCCCGAGCACGCATACCCCGTTCAGCTCAATCTCTGTAACAGCCACGGTATGCCCGCTATAGCCTTTGTCAACTACAAGGTAAACCCCAAGCAGGCAGGACTCGAGTCGGGAATCGTGCGTGACGGCAAGCCTAAGAAATATTTCACTATGGCATTTGACGACGGTGTTACCCAGGATGCAAAAATTATCGAGATACTTAAAAAGTATGATGCAGAGCATTCCATCACCTTCTATATCAACACAGGGCTTTTGGGCGTGGAATCCGACCTTTCCTCTCTCGGTGTATACGGTGTTCAGCACAAAAGATGGAATCTTGAGGAGCTCTGCTCAGGTATATACAAGGGCTTTGACGTAGCCGTTCATACCCTTAACCATCCCGCACTCAAGCTCTATGATTCAAATCCGCTTTATCAAAAGTTACAGGTGGAGGGTGATGCCATCAATATTGAAAACATCACAGGCTATCAGCCTGTTGGAATGGCATACCCCGGCGGTGATATACAGGCCACCAGTACCACGATCAAGAATATACTCGACAACACCAGCATAAGGTTTGCAAGAGGTTTCCAGTCAACGGGCGATTTTAACCTTCCCACCAACTTTATGATGTGGCAGCCTACCTGTCATTTAGCGGATGCCAACCTGTTTACCTATGCAAACCGGTTCTTAAAGACAAACACACCTCAGGATCAGCTCTTCTACGTATGGGGTCACGGCTATGAATTAGACCAGTTCAACTACTACGACGAATTTGAAAAATTAGTCAAGATGATGGCAGAGGCTGACGACGTAGTGCTCGTAACCAACTCCGAGTTCTATCAGCTCTTCAAGAACGAGATCCCCTCCACATACTAAAAAAGAAGCCGTCGCACTGCGACGGCTTCTTACAAGGAAAAGATATGAAACGTAAACATTTTTATGAATACTTAAACTACAACAATGCCGATCTTTTTACTCTGGTTTGGCTGCCCCATAAAGAAGGTAAATTTCCTACCGTTATCTTCCGCAGTCCATATGTAGATAATCTGCAGGGCTGGGAGGAGGAAGAAATATGCTCTCTTAAATACGAGGAAGCCGAGAAATGGCTCGACCACGGCTACGCCTACGTATATCAGCATTGCAGAGGAAGAGGTAAGTCTACAGGCGACTGTATACCCTATATAAACGAACGTTCAGACGGCTTGCATCTGCATAACTGGATAAGAGCACAGAGCTTTTATAACGGAGAGCTTTTTCTCTGCGGTGAGAGCTATACCGCAGCAGTACACGAGGTAGTAGCTCCCTATGCCGAGGATATCAAGGGCGCGGTCTTACACGTAATGGACCCCTTTAGATATAACGGCTTCTACCGTAACGGCTTCTTTAAGGTAGGACTTCACGGCGGCTGGTACACGGGAATGTACAAGCAGAAAACTATGCCTGACAAGGGCTATGACCCGGCTATGTTTGATATGCTTCCCCTCTCTGATTATACCGAAAAGGTCTTCGGAGAAAGAGAAAAGAACTTTGACGATGCACTAAAGCACCCCGACAAGAACGATCCTTACTGGAAAACACCCAAGATGGGCGCAGACTATTACAAAGCCCTGTGCGATACCGACGTCCCCCTATTGCTTACAACAGGCTGGTACGATATCTTTACCGGCGGAATATTTGACTGGTGGCACAACATGACACCAAAAACGAGAAAAAACTGTGCCTTGGGGGTTCACGCCTACGACCACGGCGGCAGAGGTGACGGTGAGCCGATACTTTTTGAAAACGGCTCTCTCCACGATATCTGTCCTCAATATTATATCAAGTGGTTTGAGCATATACGGGGCAAGGCAGACTGCCCCTTCGAAAAGGGCAAGATAACCTACTTTAACAGCTTCGGCGACAGGTGGTTCTGCGATGATTTCCGTGAAAGCGGAAACGTAAAGGTCATTCCCTTGGGTAACGGTGAAAAAACATACGTCTACGACCCTAAAGAAAAAGCATATAAATTCCCCGGCGGGCTTTCCTGTAACTTTGAGGGTAATACGTGGCAGCCGAAGATAGACCGTGACGATGTAATTACTCTGTATACAGATGAATTTGCAGAGGATATTTCTGTAAAAGGCAAAATAAAGCTTAAGCTCACCGTAAAGACCGACTGTCCCGATACCTGCTTTTACGTCAGAATGAGTCTGTGCAAGGCTGAGGGAGATTACGGAATAAGGGATGATATCCAGCAGATATCAAATTTCGATAAGGACTATATCCCCGGGAATGAGATAACTATTGATTACGAATTTGACCCTCATTGCTTTGTGATACACAAGGGTGAAAAGCTACGCCTTGATATCTCGTCTGCGGCAAGGTGCCTGTATGTGAAGCATACGAACAATAAGGGGTTATATTCCGAGCAGACCGATACAAGAGTAGCGAATAATACTGTCATACTTGACAAATCGGAAATAGAATTACCCATAAGATAAAAAGAGCATCTTTTTATTTGCCTTCAGCAAAGCGATATATCCATTTAGTCAATTTAAGTGGTGATATCCCTCCACCATCGCTATAGCGATGGTCCCCCTCCCTTTAGGCAAGGGAGGCTCATCAACACTCTTAATAAAGTTTCGTTATAAATTGAAAGAAGCTTTTTGACCTTGCGGTCAAAAAGCCTCCATAATTCTGCATTCTGCACTCTGCATTCTGCATTAATTAACCAAGCACCGTCACAGGCACGTAGCCGACTGTCGGTCTGCCGGGTGCGGTACACTCAACAACGATACGGTTGAGGGCGTCCACCTGCTCGCCTGCGGTAATGGTGAACTCAACCTCGGTGGGCTTATCCTTAAGAAGGTTGTACCAATGACGCAGATATACGCTCTTATTGGTATCTACGCTCCAGCCGTCGGGAAGAATCCAGTTAAACTCAATATTTCTGGGATCGGGCATGGTGCTCTTGACGATAAATTTACCCTTGAGAGTACCGTTAGGCTTGATTGTGGGTTCGTTATCAAAGCTTACTCTTACCTGAGTATGGATGAAATCAACGTCATAGGACCAGGGAGAACGGTCGTAGAGCTTCTTTGCGACTCTACTGTCGGAGAGTGCGGGGATGTTGACCTCGCTTAAGTCGCTCTCGCCCTCTACAATCTCGAGATCAGCTCTGTTGGCACGGAGCATCTCGGGTGCAAGCTTCATAATACGGTCGGTCAGATCTGTACAGGTGTTTACGATTCCCCATACGTCACCACGGTTGATGGCAACGGTGATGATGTTATCGCCTATATGATCCTTCCAGTCCTCGGGAATAGCAGCCATACCGCCCATAATACCGAGAAGAGCTCCTACCGTAGCTGCGGTACAGTCGGTATCGTCACCGCAGTTGATGGCGTAGAGCATAGACTTCTTGAAGTCGCCCTCACCGTAGAGAAGACCTACTACGACAAATCCTATGTTACAGGGAGACTGGAACCAGCCGTCCTCCTCCGTGCTTGACTGATCATCAAACTCGCTGTCCACGTCCTCAATTCCGTCGCAGCGGAGCACTGCGTTTCTTGCGTCGTGCCAGTCGGCACCCTTATCGTACATTTCGATTGCTGTATTGATACACTTAGCAACACGGCATTCGGGAGGGATCTTTGAAAGACCTATCTTTATAAGCTCACGGATATCGTCGCATACGAAGGCTGCTGACTGGATAGCCGCTGTGAACATTTCTGCAAAGGTGCCCTCTGCCATACCGTGATCGACCATAGCGTCCTCTACCGCATACTTAACTGCGATATCGGGGCATCCGGGAGCACAGCACGCCCATATCTCGGAACGTATCCAAGCACCGTTAGAATCCTTCCAGTAGTTCTTGTATTCGCCCGACATAGGAGGAAGCAGACCCATGATAAGGTTAGACTTGCCTATACCGTATTCGTTCCATGTAGGAGGGATAAAATTGAGCCAGTATTCACCTAAAAGCTGACCCGTGATGGCACGGGGCCCTCTTTCCTCAAGAGCCTTGAGCCAGATTATCTGGAGGTCAAGGTCGTCGTTGGGAAGGGCTGCGCCCTCGGGAGTGGTAAAGCCCGTAATGTTGGGAGGCTGTCTCTTATACTCGTAGGGACCGCCCATGGTGCCGCCGATATTCTTACCTACCCAGCAGGCGTATATCTTATCTCTGAGTGTCGCTTTGCTGTATTTTATCATAGCTTACCCCTTTATATTTTCTTTGTTTCTATTTCTTCAACGAATTTAGCGATCATTGCATCAACTTCCATAGTGCCGAGATCGCCGTTTTCACCTCTTGCACGAACGGATACGGTATTGTTCTCTACCTCGGAGTCACCGATGGTAAGCATATAAGGAATACGCTGGAGTCTTGCCTCACGGATCTTATAACCGACCTTTTCGTTACGGTCATCAACCTCAACACGCATACCGAGCGCACGGAGCTTGTCGCGGAGATCGTAGGAATAATCGTTGTGTCTGTCGGCAATGGGGAATATACGAACCTGCTCGGGTGCAAGCCACATGGGGAACGCACCTGCATACTTCTCAATAAGAAGTGCAAGAGTTCTCTCGTAGCAGCCGATAGAGGTACGGTGGATGATACAGGGGTTCTTCTTTGTGCCGTCACGGTCGGTATATTCCATACCAAACTTCTCTGCCAGCATCTGGTCGATCTGGATGGTAATGAGGGTATCCTCCTTACCGTGAACGTTCTTGATCTGGATATCAAGCTTAGGACCGTAGAATGCAGCCTCACCGATACCGATCTTATAATCTATTCCAAGGCCGTCAAGGATACGCTTCATCATACCCTGGGCCTCATCCCACTGCTCGGGGGTACCGATATACTTTTCTGTATCGGCAGGATCCCACTGGGAGAAGCGGTAGGAAACGTCCTCGTAAAGACCGAGAGTCTTAAGCATATATACGCAAAGCTCAAGACAACCCTTGAACTCGTCCTCCAACTGCTCGGGAGTACACATAAGGTGACCCTCGGAGATAGTGAACTGTCTTACTCTGATAAGGCCGTGCATCTCACCCGAATCCTCGTTACGGAAGAGCGTGGAGGTCTCGTTATATCTGATGGGCAGATCACGGTAGGATCTTGCTCTGTTGAGATATGCCTGATACTGGAAGGGACAGGTCATAGGACGCATAGCAAAGCATTCCTTACTTTCGTCTGCGGGGTCGCCCAGAACGAACATACCATCAAGGTAATGATCCCAGTGACCGGAAACCTTATAAAGGTCGCTCTTTGCCATAAGGGGAGTCTTGGTAAGCTGCCAACCTCTCTTCTGCTCCTCGTCCTCAACGAAACGCTGAAGCAGCTGAATTATTCTTGCACCCTTGGGAAGAAGGATGGGAAGACCCTGACCGATAAGCTCGCTTGTGGTAAAGAGCTCAAGCTCACGGCCGAGCTTGTTGTGGTCACGCTTCTTTGCTTCCTCTACCTGCTCGAGGTATGCGTTAAGCTCCTCCTTCTTGGGGAAGGCTGTACCGTAGATACGGGTAAGCATCTTACGGTTGGAGTCACCTCTCCAGTATGCGCCTGTAGCGGAGGTGAGCTTGTACGCCTTGATGGCGCCCGTAGAGAAAAGGTGAGGACCTGCACAAAGGTCGGTGAACTCACCCTGCGTATAGAAGGAGATCACAGCATCCTCGGGAAGGTCGCTGATAAGTTCTACCTTGTAGGGTTCGCCCTTCTCCTCCATATACTTGAGAGCCTCGGCACGGGGCATTACGCTCTTTTCGATCTTGAGGTTCTCCTTTACTATCTTCTTCATCTCGGCTTCGATCTTGGTAAGATGCTCGGGAGTGAACATCACCTCAGAGTCGATGTCATAGTAGAAGCCGTTGTCAACGGCGGGACCGATGGCAAGCTTTGCCTCGGGATAAAGTCTCTTTACTGCCTGTGCAAGCACGTGGCTGGCTGTATGCCAGAACACCTTTTTACCTTCGATAGTCTCAAAGGTAACGGGGTTGACAGAATCTCCATCCGCCACCTCTGTTGTAAGGTCAACCACGTTTCCGTTGACCTCTGCGGCTATCACCTCACGGGTGATAAGCTCCTTTTCCTTTAAAAAATCGTATGCCGTCATATTTGTTCCTCCAAAAAAACAACTCACCCCAAAGGCATCTGCCTTCGGGGTGAGGATAAGATTACAAAATTATCCGCACGGTTCCACCCGAGCTTTTTACTCATTGAAAACTATGCAATTAAATTTCGGGTGGTACCCGTTTCCTCTCTCTGACAATACTTACAGCCTATGGTATTGCTCTCTGGGCAGGAGCCTCAAAACGGACATATCCCTGTGTTAATTAGATAAAAAACTAACAATTTTTCTTGACACGAAAAAAAAATCGTGATATAATTAACTTAATTAGGATTATAACATCATTTAACTCAGTTGTCAAGGACAATAACGTAATTTCAACAGGTATGGCAATCGAAAAAAACTCTCAAAGCCGTGTCAAGTCTATGAAGATGCATCTTATGGACATGATGGGACTCCTCGTAAAGAACAAGAAAATAAGGCTATCCACCGTAAACAAGGTGTACAACGACACCCTTGACCGCGACCTTATGGCGGCGATAAAACGTATCGAAAAGGAGGATAGCGCCCTTATAGAGATGCTCTACCCTCTCTGCGAGCACTCCATGCTCCACGGGTATATGGGTCTGAAAAGTTATCTTCTTAATCTGTTCTACGAAAATACCTTCTGCCGCGAGTATAATACCGAGGACATTGAATGGCTTATAGCCAACCACTGCCGTAACAAGGATAAGGAGGAGAAATCTGCCTGCTTCAATATCTATACGGTCATCTATGCCAATGCCCTTTTTTGCGATTACCTGAAGAAGGAATACGGTACACTTAAGTTGACCGACCGCGACTGCAAGTTAGCACAGAGCCTTTTGGGACCTCTCAATGACGAGGAAAGAGAGGAGATACTCTTCTCCTGTGCAAGACGTATGACCCACGGCTCACTTGCGTATAATAACAAGACCTTTATGAAGATATTGCCCTCTATAATCACAGCAATAAAGAGGAAAAATATATCTTCTGTAGTTACTATAGAAAAATAATATCAAGACAGTCAAAAGACTGTCTTGCAGACTGTCGAAAAAGTCGGTCGGACGTGTGAAAATAAATTATTATAAAGAAAATTGCTCCAATCAACGAGCAAATATTTATATTAAACTATATCACCCAATACAATTGATAAGTATTCAAAAGTGGCGAAAACATCGAGT
>JAFQHD010000125.1 GCA_017398145.1 Clostridia bacterium | reverse complement strand
TTCTACGATTCGGTGTGCTATGTAAACTCCAAGGGTTATATGTACGGTATGAATGAAACATCATTCAGCCCAAATACCGATCTGACAAGAGAGCAGTTCGTTACCATACTCGCAAACATAGCAGGTATCGATAAGGATGCCTACAGAGACGAACAGCTTATGAGCGATGTAAAGCCAGGTCATTGGTTTGCAGGTGCTGTAAACTGGGCGGTAAAGGAAGGTTATGTTGCAGGTATTGCCGAAGGTGTGTTCGGTGTAGGTCAGCCTATACAGAGAGCAGCGCTTGCAAGACTCCTTTACCTCTATGCAGAACGTAACGGCAAGGAAGTCGATGAAACAGCCGATCTGTCCGAATATACCGATTTTGACAAGGTACAGGACTGGATGGCTGAAGGTCTCGGCTGGGCTGTAAAGCACGGTATCATTACAAGTATAAAGAGTGATGAACTTGTACTTGCTCCCACAGCTACCGCCACAAGAGCACAGTGTGCAAGAATGCTTTACGTTTATGACAGTGTTCCCGACGAGGAATTAATTCCCGAACCTGAGCCTGAACCCGAACCCGAGCCTGAACCCGAGCCCGAACCCGAACCTGAACCCGAGCCTGAACCCGAGCCCGAACCCGAGCCTGAACCCGAGCCCGAACCCGAACCTGAACCCGAACCTGAACCCGAGCCCGAGCCTGAGCCTAAACCCGAACCTGAGCCCGAGCCTGAGCCTGAACCTGAACCTCTGGAAGTGGATACAGAATTACTTAAGGAACGGCTTGTCAGTATGGGTAATAAAAATGTTTTGGGTGATTATTGTTTCAAAAAGCTGAACACGTCGATAGCTTACGATGAAGAAAACGATGAGCTGTACGCTCATTACGGCGCATCTGCCACATATGATTTCGTCAGTGATACGGTTGAAATACTCGGTGCGGGAAAGGTGCGTCCCTTATTTGAGATCTACCATGACTACGAACTGTTGCTTCGCTATCAGGAAACCAAGGGATACGCTAAAATGACTGCAGATGGTATCATCAATGCTCCCGAGGAATACAGGAATTTGTGTGACAATTTCTATGATGATCTTATCGAGATGCTGAGATCACTGGATGTGTTGAAATAGAATACTTCAGAAAACATAACTGAAGGGTGTTGCATTTATGCAACACCCTTTTGATATTTCAGTATTCATACCCTTCCAATGCTTCTTTCTTTTTTCTTTTCAAATATTCGTCATCAACATCCACATATTCGCAAGACGTACATTTACCTTGGATATCAAGTTCGATTTCCTCTACAATGCACCCTTCATCCTTATTATAGATACAAAAAACATTTTCACATATCATATTTTACCCTCCTTTTTCTCCATTATATCGCTTGTTGTTGAGTTTTGTCAACAATAAGCGATTAATTTTATCGTGAGATGTGGATATAATTAAACAAAAGAGGGGGCGGGTGATAAAAATGAAGGATATTTGTTTACGAGAGATCGGTAAGCGTATAATTGAACGCAGAAATAAATTAGGTCTTACACAGGAGGATTTAGCCGAAAAGGGTGACCTGACACCTCAGTTCATTTCTTATGCCGAGGGTGGCAAAAGAGCCATGCGCCCCGAAAACCTGTTAAAAATTGCAGAGGCTCTGGAGGTTAGTGCCGATTATCTTCTCACGGGAACGATCGTAGACAAAGATCTGCTTCTTTTATCAGATAAACTGAGCAGGCTTTCTCCTTCACAGCTCAGAACCATAGAAAACATAATCGACGAATGCATTAAGTTATACAATTAAATTCAAAAGGCTTCCGACGGAAGCCTTTTTACCTTAACTTTGCACTTTGCATTTTGCATTTTGCACTTAATAAAATATCGGCACTCCTTTGAGTGCCGATGTTTTATTATTTCTTAAGTGCGATAGAAGCCTTAGCCTTAGCTGCGATGTTTTCAGCGGTAAGACCATAGAGCTCAAGCAGGGGAGGAACCTTACCGGAACGGCCGAACTGATCCTCTACACCTACACGGAGTACAGGAACGGGGCAGGTCTCGGAGAGAGCCTCTGCTACAGCGGAACCAAGACCGCCGATGATGTTGTGCTCTTCTGCTGTTACTACACAGCCTGTCTTCTTAGCAGAAGCGATGACCATATCACGGTCAAGGGGCTTGATGGTGTGGATGTTGATAACCTCAGCATCGATACCTTCGTTCTTAAGAAGCTCCTTAGCCTCAAGTGCCTTATGAACCATAAGACCTGTTGCAACGATGGTCACGTCCTTACCCTCGCTCATCATAACGCCACGACCAAGTTCAAACTTGTAGGTAGATGCATCATAAAGAGTGGGGATAGCAAGACGACCGAATCGCATATAAACGGGGCCGTTGTGGAGGATCGCTGCCTCAACACAAGCTCTTGCCTCAACTGCGTCTGCAGGGTTGATAATAGTCATACCGGGAATGGTACGCATGGTAGCGATATCCTCGTTACACTGATGGGTAGCACCGTCCTCACCTACGGAGATACCTGCATGGGTAGCACCGATCTTTACGTTGAGGTGGGGGTAGCCGATGCCGTTACGAACCTGTTCAAAGGCTCTGCCTGCCGCAAACATTGCAAATGTAGAAACAAAGGGAATAACGCCTGTAGAAGCGATACCTGCCGCTACTACCATCATATTGCCCTCTGCGATACCGCATTCGAAATGTCTTTCAGGGAACTTCTTTCTGAATATACCTGTCTTTGTAGCCGCTGCAAGGTCAGCATCGAGAACTACAAAATCATACTTTTCGCCAAATTCTGCAAGCGCGTTACCGTACGCTTCTCTGGTTGCTATCTTATCTGCCATTTCCCGATACCTCCTTAGTTATTTGCAGTAAGCTCTGCTACTGCCTGCTCGTACTGCTCCTTGTTGGGAGCGCTGCCGTGCCAACCGCACTGATTTTCCATAAAGGAAACGCCCTTACCCTTAACTGTCTTCATAACAACACAGGTGGGCTTGCCGCTTGTTGCCTTGAAGTTCTCAACTGCATCTGCGATCTGGTCAAGATCGTGACCGTCGATCATAACTACATTCCAGCCGAATGCCTCGAACTTCTTGTCGATAGGTGTGGAATCCATAACCTCAGCAATAGGACCGTCGATCTGAAGACCGTTCCAGTCTACGAATGCACAGAGGTTGTCCAGGTCGTAGTGGCCTGCAAACATTGCAGCCTCCCAAACCTGACCCTCACCAAGCTCACCGTCACCGAGGATGGTGAATACACGATAATCCTTGTTTCTGATCTTGCCGGAGAGAGCCATACCGCAAGCCGCGGAGATACCGAGACCCAGAGAACCGGATGTCATATCAACACCGGGAGTATGCTTCATATCGGGATGACCCTGAAGGTAGCTGTCTACCTGACGGAAGGTCTTGAGATCCTCCTTGGGTATAAAGCCTGCCTCAGCCAGAGCCGCATAAAGTGCGGGAGCTGTATGACCCTTGGAAAGAACGAGTCTGTCTCTGTCCTCCCAATCGGGGTTCTTTGCGTCAACCTTCATCTCTGCAAAATAGAGATAAGAAAGCAGATCTGCTATAGAAAGAGATCCGCCGGGATGTCCGGAAGATGCACTGTACACTGCCTCAAGAGCGCCAAGTCTGATGTTATTGGCATGCTCTTTAAGCATAGTCAATTTTGCCTGTTCCATATTGTCCTCCATATATAAATAGTTTTTTATTTGCATATTCTCATATATTATACTACTATTCTGCCCGATTTGTCAATCTTTAATGAAAATAAATTAAAGAAAGGCTGATTTCTCAGCCTTCTTATGTTATCAGAACAGTAATGCGTTTGCAAAGCCTATCACTACTGCAACTGCGGTAAGTATACGGGCAAGGGTGAAGAGCTTTTCATTCTTTTTTGAAAGAACGTCAAGAACGACCACTGCCACACAACCTGCTATTACCGCAAAGGATACCGCAGCCTGTCCGAGAAACATACCTCCGCTGATATAAAGTCCTGCGTGTGCAAGATAGAGTGCCAGAGCAACCGAGACGTACATAAATACTCTTCTTGCGATCCTGTTCCTTATAAGAAACATAAGCACGGTGGACATTACTCCGAGAGCCGCAAGGCCCATTGCTGCAACGATCAAAAGATCAAAACTTGTAAACATATTTGTTACCTCTCTTTTTTGTTTTTCAGGTTTTCTGTTCCTGTGACTGTATGGTAACACACCTTTATAAAGAAAATCGGCATATAATTCTAAAGAATTCTAAAGAATTCTAAAGAATCGGAAGATTTATTTTTATCTCAAATTTGTCTCTGTCTACCGATACACTGCCTCCGTAGCTGCCTGCAATACGGCGTATGCTTTTAAGTCCCATACCGTGACCCTGGGAGCTTGTTTGCTTTACGGAATTACTCTGCTCTATCACAAGATCCTTATCCTGTGAACAGATCTTGAGAGTTACCTTTTCGGCTGGGTCGGCGTATTTACGTATATTGGTAATAAGATTGTCAAATATCCTTCTTATCTCGGAAATATCCACCTCGGCGGACGATGCAGGGCATTCAACGTCGGTACAGATATCAAAATCCTCCTCCAGCTCCGCTTCAAAATCGCAGACAAGCTGTTCACAGAGCAGACGGATATCCTCTATATGCACAAGCTCTCTTTTGCCTCCCTCAAGAAGCACGTCGGTAAGCTGTTTTATCTGCAAGGCTTTTCGGTAGATATGATCTGCATACTCTCCCGTCTCGCCGCTTATATCCTCCCTTGCCAAAAGAAGCTGGGAGTATGACATGACCGAGGTCAGAGGTGTACGTATATCGTGGGAAAGAGAACGCACGAGCTGTTCCCTTTCTTCGTTTAATTGAGTTTCCTTCTCTCTTATCCTGCGGTCACGCTCCGCCATAGAATTTATGGTCTCGGCGAGAGTCGTAAGCTCGTTTGAACCCTCAAGGGGCAAAATAAGAGGAGTTTCGCTATGGTCAAAGGAACGTATGGCATCACTTATACGTTTGATATATACCAGTCTCTCACCCAAAACTATAAGAAAAAGTATAGCAAAAAACAGAGCCGAAATAACCGCCGCAACACCGATCACCTGCGTATTGCTGACTGCGTAATCAACGTCTGTAGGAATAATACCCTTTATCTCATATAAATAATCGGTAAGGACAGTTCCTATCCCCCACAGCACAAGGCAAAGGGCCGCGGAGATAAGAAAGCACAGGAAGGTCAGACCGAGTATTTCGTGTGAAAGCCTGTGTCTTTTTTCTTTTTTAATCAACGTAATATCCCCTTCCCCAGGCAGTCTTGATATATATCGGCTCACGGGAGCTGTCTCCTATCTTCTTGCGGAGATTCTTAATATGCACCATAATGGAGCTGTCACCTACCGCATCGTCTCCCCAGATGCTGTCGTATATATTATCAAGTGAATATATTTTCTTTGGATGTGAAGCAAGAAGCACGAGAATACTGTATTCGGTATAGGTAAGATTTATCCGCTCTCCCGCTCTCGTTACAGACTGGCTGTCCGTATCTATGGTGAGATCCTTCAGAATTATGGTATTGCTTTTTGCTTTTACCGTACCGCTTCTTCGGAGAATAGCCTTGACGCGCATAAGAAGCTCAATGTTGGAAAAGGGTTTTACAATATAATCATCTGCACCTGCCGAAAAGCCCATGACCTTGTCCGATTCGGTAGAATAAGCGGTAAGAAAGATGATGGGGGTGTCGTATTCCCTTCGCAGGAGAGTCGCCGCCTTTAACCCCGTCATACCCGGCATACCGATATCAAGGATATACAGATCTATATTATCGGAGGCAGAAGCAAGTACCTCCTCACCGTCGGCACAGCTTATAACGTTATAGCCCTCTCCCGTCAGGAGAAGCTCCAGCACCTCGCGTATCTCCGCCTCATCGTCGGCTATGAGAATATTCTTTTTATCTGTCATAGGCACCTCCGTTGTTTGATAATTTAATTTTATCAGTAAAAATATCCTTTGTCAACAAGTTGACAAGGCAATAATATTATATTATAATATTAATATATATAATTTTTCAACGAGGTATATTAAAATGGTATCAAGAAAAGTTTTCGGCACTATGCCCGACGGCAGAGATATTTTTGCTTACACACTTACAAATTCCAAGGGTGCTTCTGTTAAGATCATGGAGTACGGCGGAATCATCATCGATATTTACGTTCCCGACCGTGACGGCAACTTTGCCGATGTTACCTGCGGCTACGACACCCTTGAGGACTATCTTGCGGCTGACCAGAATCAGGGTGCCCTCATCGGCCGTTACGGCAACCGTATCGGAAAGGGTAAGTTCACCCTTAACGGCGAGGAGATACAGCTTAACTTAAACGACGGCAACAACCATCTCCACGGCGGTCCTACAGGCTTCGGTACCCGTGTATGGGAGTCCGAGGTAGAAGAGCACGATGGCTATGATACACTTACTCTTAAGCTCACCTCTCCCGACGGTGACGAGAACTATCCCGGCAAGCTTGACGTGACTGTTGTTTACACCTTTGACGAGGACAACACACTTTCTATCGACTATACTGCAGTTTCCGACAAGGACACCCTCTGCAATCTGACAAACCACGCTTATTTCAACCTTGCAGGCTTCAACGGCGGTGACATCTGCAACCACAAGATCCGTATAGATGCAGACCGTTACACCGAAACAGATTCCGAGCTTATCCCTACGGGAAATCTTCCTTCGGTTGAGGGAACAAAGTTTGATCTTCGTGAGTTCACTATGCTTACCGAGTATTATGACGACAACTTCTGCCTCAACGGCGAGGGTATGCGTCTCATCGCAGAAGCCGTTGACACGGTTTCAGGCAGAGGTATGCAGGTATATACCGATCTTCCCGGCGTTCAGCTCTATACCGGCGGTTTTATGGGCGGTGACATCCTCTATAAGAGAGGTGTAAAGTCCGAGCCCCACCACGCTTTCTGCCTTGAGACCCAGTGCTGGCCCGACTCACCCAATCACGAAAACTTCACAAATACCGTACTTCGTGCAGGAGAAATATATCATACGACAACAAAATATCATTTCTTTTCTTAATTTTTTGCATTTCTTCATATAATCATCACATTAGATGATTAAACTAATGTTGAAAAGAAAATTGAAGGAAGGACTAAATGATGGATAATCAGTTCAACAATAATTTTTCCAACCGTCCCGATAAGGAATCGGATACTCCCATAGTCATCGGCGGCGAGGCTGAGACCGAAAGCACGGAGGCTCCCAAAGCTCCCTCGGCACAGCCCTCAACATATTCATATACCGCAGGTAATAACCCCAATATCAACCGCGATACCCCTACGTCTCAGGGCGGAGTACGAACCACATACGTTCCCCGCGTCGAGCCTGCTCCCGAAAAGAAAAAGGAGAAAAAGGGCGTTCCCGTAGCGGTGTTCGTCATCTGTCTTGTGGCGGGAATAGTTATGTCCGCTGTATTCGGTATCGTAGGTGTGGCTCTGGGCTACTCTGCGGTGACCGACGGCGATACCGTTATAACCGACAACGTAAACGGTAACGGTGCCATTGACGCCAAGCCCTCCGATAAAGTACAGGTGGAGCTTCCCGAGGGTACTGTAGCTGCGGCAGCAGAGCTTGCGGGCGACAGCGTGGTTGAGATAACCACCGAGACCCTGACCACCAACTTCTTCTACGGACAGTTCGTACAAAGCGGTGCGGGCAGCGGTGTTATAATTGATGCCGACGACGGCTATATCATAACCTGCGCTCACGTTGTTGACGGTGCTTCCACCGTAACCGTTACCTTAAAGAACGGCACAAAGTACGAGGCTGAGCTTATAGGAAGCGATGCCCGTACGGATATTGCAGTTATACAGATCAACGGAAAGGACCTCGTTGAGGCTAAGTTAGGAAATTCGGACAATCTGGTAGTAGGTCAGACTGCTATCGCCATCGGTAATCCTCTCGGAACTCTGGGCGGTACCGTCTCCAGCGGAATCATCTCCGCTCTTAACCGCGAGATAACCATTGACGGTCAGGGCTATTCCCTGCTCCAGATAGACACCTCCATCAACCCCGGTAACTCCGGTGGAGGTCTGTTTGATATCGAGGGCAACCTCATCGGCGTTGTAAACGCAAAATCGGGCGGCGACGGCTCGGGAACCACTATCGAGGGTCTGGGCTTTGCCATTCCCATAAATCAAGCTATCGAGGTAGCTAAATCCCTTACTGATAACGGATACGTTGCCGGCAGAGTAAGCCTTGGCATCTACGTTTACGAGGTCAATGAAGGTACCAACTCCGCTGAGCTCTACCAGAGCCAGTATAAGGATCTGCTTGATTATATCACCGACTACGGCGTATACTTCCTTGAGTATCAGAAGGGTCAGAAGGGCGGATTTGAGTTCGGCGACCGTATAATCGCCATCGACGGTGTTTCCGTATCCGACAGAAGCGATATCGCTACCCTCTTGGAGGAATATGAGGTAGGAGACGAGGTAACCGTAACCGTTTCCAGACTGAACAGCGATATGAATCGCAGCCGTATAGTTACCTTTGACACAACACTTGTAGAAATGGTACCCGAAACCGAATAAAAATATCGGGCATTTGCCCGATATTTTTATTCGGAATGAAAAGTAAAGAGTGAAAAGTGAAAAGTTTAGGTAGATTTTTGTCCCTAAAAGGACAAAAATCTTCATTTATTTCTAAAATTCGCATTACGAATTGTAAACTGTTTGGGAGGCAATAAATGTACAACATTTTGATATGCGATGATGAGCTGATGATACGTAAGCTCATAAGAAAGTATGCCGAATTTGAGGGGCACAGCGTTGACGAGGCATCAAACGGTATGGAGGCTGTGGCGAAATGCCGCAACAACTCCTACGACCTTGTTATAATGGATATTATGATGCCCGAGCTTGACGGCTTTTCTGCCTGCAGGGAGATAAGAAAAAGCTCAAGCCTGCCCATCATCATGCTCTCCGCCAGAGGTGAGGAGTATGACCGTATTAACGGCTTCGAGTTAGGCGTTGACGATTATGTTGTAAAACCCTTTTCGCCTAAGGAGCTTATGCTCCGTATCAATGCCATAATGAAGCGTACTGCGGGTTCCGAAAGTAAAAACGAGATAATTGAGATAGAGGGCTTGACGGCAGACCTTACCGCCCGTACCGTCACGATCGACGGAGAGAGAGTTGATATGTCTCCAAAGGAATACGATCTCTTTTTCTATATGCTGCGTAACCGCAATATTGCTCTGACCCGCGAAAAGCTTATAACCGAGGTATGGGGATATGACTTTTACGGTGATGACAGAACACTTGATACGCATATAAAATTACTCCGTAAATCCTTAGGCAAATACAGTAAATTGATCGTTACTCTGCGCGGAGTGGGGTACAGATTTGAATAAGTTAGGAGATAGGAGTTAGGAGTTAAAGAGAATTTTCTCCTAAAGTCGAAAATTTTCAAATTAATTATATCAAAATTGAAATCATATATTTTTACATGATAGAGAAACAGTTATAATATACCTAAAATATGATTTTCGGGAAGAAAACCGTTAACGGTTTTCAACCTTAACTCCTAACTCCTAACTCCTAATTAAAAACATTATTTGGTGCACTATGAAAACAAAAAAATTAAGTATAAAGTGGAGCGTATTTTTATACCTTTTATTGTTCGCCGCAGTGATATTACTTATCCTGTGGCTTTGTCAGGTTGCATTTCTCGATAATATATACAAGGCTGTCAAAATGAACGAGATAGAAAATGCGGCTGACAGGATAACGGCAGATATAGATTCAAAGAGACTCGGAGACACTATCGACGACATAGGTTCAGAGGATATCTGCGTTTCAGTGGTGGATATGGATAAGCTGATATATCTGTACACCCATCACACTCTCAACTCCTGTGCCATCCACTCTATAGATACACAGAGCGTTCTTACCCTCTACTCTACTGCCGAGGCAAACGGCGGAAGCTGTACCCAGCGTTTTATGTATGATGCAGCAAGGCGTAAATACATCGGTATCGAGGGTGAGTTTTTTGATAAGAGCCAGCTTGCAGAGTATAAGGGCAAATTCCCCGAGAGTATTATCTACAGCTCTATTACAAAAAACGACGAGGGTGTTACCCTCTTTATCATCCTTAACAGCGAGATCTCTCCCGTTGATGCAACTTTGGGTACTCTCAACAAGATACTGAGCGCGCTTACCGTAATACTTGTGGCTCTTTCCCTTGTGCTTGCCCTTGTGATATCCATGAGAGTAACCAAGCCTATCCGCCGTCTCACAGGTGAGGCGAAAAAGTTGGGAAAAGAGGACTATAATGCTAAATTTGACGAAAAGGGTTACCGTGAGGTGGCAGAGCTCTCCGAGGCTCTTGAGCATGCAAAGACCGAGCTTGCCCGTGTGGATACCCTGCGCCGTGAGCTTATAGCAAACATATCCCACGACCTTCGTACTCCTCTTACCATGATAGGAGGTTATTCGGAAATGATGAGGGATATCCCCGGCGAAAACAACGCGGAAAACGCTCAGGTCATAATCGACGAGGCGGCAAGACTGACTTCCCTTGTAAACGACGTGCTTGATATCTCAAAGCTTCAATCGGGTACCGAGAATATGGATATAAAGTGCTTTAATATAACCGATTCGGCAAAGTCCACCCTTTCGAGGTTTTCAAAGCTGTGTGAGGCAAGCGGTTATACAATAGACTTCTACTGCAATGGTGATGCATATGTTGTTTCTGATGAGAAGTGCATAACACGTGTCATATACAACCTCGTGACCAATGCAGTCACCCATACGGGAGAGGCAAAGGATATCAAGGTTAGACAGTTAATAAAGGAAAACTCTGTCCGCATAGAGGTTGAAGACTCAGGAGACGGAATCGAAGCTGACAAGCTTCCTCTCATATGGGACAGATACTACAAGGTGGATAAGGTCCACCGCCGTGCAGTTGAGGGCAGCGGGCTTGGTTTGTCCATCGTTAAAACAATTATGGAGCAGACAGGCGGAAGCTACGGAGTGACCAGCACCGTCGGTGTCGGAAGTACATTCTTCATCGAGATGGAGAGGGTGGATTTATAAATGCAGAATGCAAAATGCAGAATGCAGAATTGAAGATATTTTTGACACCTCAAAGGTGTTAAAAATTCCATTTCATCATAACAAACCGGTCAAAACTAATAATGCTAAAAAATATAATATATTGCAGATTTTCGACACAAGGAGAAAATCATCCATAATTCTGCATTCTGCACTCTGCATTCTGCATTGATTTATGGTTCGGGAGATAAATTATGATAAAAACAAATCACGAGGGCGTAATATACTTCAGATCAGATAAGATCCCTGTTCCCCACGGATTTTCAACGCGCTTGGGGGGTGTGTCAAAAGAGCCTCATTTAGCCGAAATGAATCTGGGCAAGAATCTGGGCGATGACCCTTTGGCTGTTGAAGAAAATTACAGGCGTATGGCAGATGCTATAGGATTTGAAAAAGACAGTATCGTTTTTACAAATCAGATACATTCCTCCACGGTTCTGACTGTAGGAAAAGATGATATCGGCAAGACCTACGACTGCGACGGGTTTGTTGCAAAGGATAAGGGTGTTACCTTGGCTGTACGTACCGCAGACTGTGTTCCCATACTTTTTTATGACGCTAAGGCAGAGGTCATAGGTGCAGTTCACGCAGGCTGGAGAGGTACCGTCGACCGTATTCAGCAGAACTGCGTAATAGCTATGTGTGAGCTTGGGTCAAAACCTGATGACATAACCGTTCTTATAGGAGCCTGTATACACAAATGCTGTTACAAGGTAGGAGAGGATTTCAGAAATACTCTCTACGAAAAATTAGGTCGTGAAATGACCGACAGATACGTTTCGGCTGATATGTATGCCGATCTTGTGGGCTTGAACATAGAGCTTTTAGAGGAGATGGGAGTAAAAAATATCACCGCATCTCCCGACTGCACCTGCTGTAAGAGTGATCTTTATTTCTCACACAGAGCTTCTAAGGGTAAGCGGGGAGTTATGTCCGCATTTATTTCTCTGTAATTCATAAAATATACATAATAATATTATATAATATAGTTTACTGAATTTTTAGTAAGGAAGTACTCAAATGATAAAAGTAGAAGGCTTAGTGAAGCATTACGGCGACAAGTATGCCGTAAACAATATCTCCTTCACCGTAGGCGACCGCGAAATAGTCGGTTTCCTCGGCCCTAACGGTGCGGGTAAGTCAACGACGATGAATATACTTACAGGCTATCTCTCCGCCACCGACGGTAAGGTCGAGATAGACGGTCACGATATCCTTGAGGATACCATGGCGGCAAAGCGCTCTATCGGTTATCTGCCCGAGATCCCGCCCGTATATCCCGATATGACTGTAAAGGAATATCTCGACTTCGTTTACGAGCTTAAGGGCTGTAAGCTCAACCGCCGTAAGCATATCGAAGAGGTCATCAACGTCACGAAGATAGCTGACGTATACAACCGCGTTATAAAGAACCTCTCCCGCGGCTACAAGCAGCGTGTGGGTATTGCTCAGGCTCTTATCGGCAACCCCAAGGTAATAATCCTTGACGAGCCTACCATCGGTCTTGACCCAAAGCAGATAGTTGAGGTGCGTAACCTTATCAGAACTCTGGGCAGAGATCACACCGTTATCCTCTCTACTCATATACTCTCCGAGGTGCAGGCTGTATGTGACCGCCTAATCATCATCAACAAGGGCAAGATAGTCGCGGACAAGCCTACAGAGGAGATAAGTCAGGCAGTTATGACGAAATGCCGTCTGGAGGCAAAGATAAGCGGCCCCGAAAAGGACGTTCTCTATGCGGTACGCTCTATAAACGGCGTTACCCGTTGTGAATCGGTGGGAAGTGAGCTTGACTGCACTACTTATATGATCGAGAGCGAGGCAGGTCTTGACATCCGTAAGCCTCTATTCAATCTCTTGGCAAGCCGTAACTGGCCTCTTATGGGTCTGACCACAATGGGCATGAATCTTGAGGATGTGTTCATTACTCTCACAGTTGACCCTGCAAGAGACAAATCCAAAAAAAGAAAGATCACAAAGTAAGGAGGCTGTAAAATGGGAGCTATATATAAAAGAGAAATGCAGGCCTATTTTACAACAGGCCTCGGATACGTTTTCTGCGCGGTATTTATGGCGGTAACGGGTTTTGCCTTTGCCATGTTTACCGTTCAGGTCGCAATGAGCGGTGCGGATATCAATCTTCCCCTCTACTATACTGTCGTTATTATTTCACTTGTGGTGCTTCTGCCCATACTGACCATGAAATCCTTTGCAGAGGAAAAAAAGATGAAAACGGAGCAGTTGCTTTTAACTGCGCCTGTTTCCCTGTCCTCTATGGTAGTTGCAAAGTTCCTTGCAGCCCTCACCGTTTTCGGGGCTTGTCTTGGTGCGACCTGCTTCTACTTTACCGTTATCTCAAGCTACGGAACACCTAACTTCGGCGTTCTCTACGGCTATATCATCGGTGTGTTCTTCTTAGGCTCTGCATTTATTGCCGTTGGTATCTTTATTTCAGCACTTACAGAGAATCAGCTTGTTGCTGCGGTAGGTACTATCGCCATACTTATGGTGATGATAGGAATAAACTTCCTTAATCCCTATATCGACTCCGCATTTATCCGCGGAATACTCTCATGGATATCCGTTTACGAGAGATTTGACAGATTTTGCTACGGACAGTTCGATTTTGCCGCATTACTTTACTATATCTCTATCTGCTTCTCGTTTATCTTCTTAACCGTAAGAGTTTACGAAAAGCGCAGATGGGCGTAAGGAGGAGCTGACAATGAACAAAAAATTGAAATACGGCTCCTTTGCGGTAGCCCTGACTGTGGCTGTGCTTGCAGTCATCATAATAATCAATGCTCTTTTCACGGGCATTGCACAGAAAAAATCACTTTATCTCGATATGACAAAGGAGCAGATATACACCGTTTCCCCCGAGGCTGACGCTATATTCTCTTCTCTGTCAAACAAGCCTATCGAGATCATATTCTTCACCGAGCCCGATATCATGATGGGCTACGAATACCAGAAGATGATATACGAGTACGCTCTCAAGCTGGAGGACAAGTACGATTATATCACCGTTAAGTACATCAACAGTGTCGAGAATCCCGATGCCCTTGAGCCCTATCTGTCCTCCACCGTTCCTCAGGTGTATACAACAGACGTTGTCATCACCAACGGTGCTGCTTTCCGTTGCTACAGTATGGAGAAGTTCTATACCTTTGACACAGAGACGGATACGGTATTTGCCTTCAATGCAGAATACCGCTTTGCTACTGCGATGATGCAGCTTTCCTATGACAAGATGCTTGCATGCTTCACCGTGGGTCACGGCGAGACTACCTCTTCCTCCGAGATGCACGCTCTCTTTGAAGAAGCGGGCTTTGAGGTAAGGGATATCGACCTGTCAAAGGAGAATATCCCCGAGGAGACGAGAGTTCTTATAATCAACTCTCCCATATACGACTTTGCAGGCGTGTATGACGAGGTGAACGAGATAGACAAGGTTGACAGATACCTTGACAATATGGGTAATCTGATGGTATTCTCAGACCCCTCTGCTACCACAGACCTGCCTAACCTTAACGAATATCTCACCGAGTGGGGAATTTCCTTTACCCCCGCACACATCGAGGACAAGGAGCACTGTATCGACACCTACGGCCGTTCTGTTATTGCACAGTACACCCCCGAGGGTGACGGCGCTTCCCTCAACAAGCCTCTGCGCCAGTTAGACAATCCCCCAAAGACCATAGCCGCAAACGCTATGCCCATCGAGGTGCTTTGGGAGGCTCATAACGGTATTTCGGTCTCCTCTATACTTGATACCTACGATACCGCAAGGGCTTATTCCATCGCTGATAATTCTGTTGTAAACGAGGGCTCTATGCCCCTTATGACGGTTTCCATGAAGACCACCGTAGGCGACAACAACGAGAAGTATTATAACTACGTTCTCTGTGCAGGTACAAAGTCCTTTGCCGAGGAGATATACTTACACGGCTCCACCTACGGCAACGGCGATATCATCTATGCGGCAATGCGTGCCTTCGGTAAGGAAATGGTTCCCGTAGACCTTGATTTCAAGGTGTTCGACGACCTCGCCCTTGATATCGAGCTTACACAGGCTAACACCTGGACGGTCGTCCTTACAGCTCTCTTCCCTGCAATCATTCTTGCGGTGGGTGCAGTTATTTTAATCAGGAGAAAGCATCTGTGATGTTAAAGAAACAGAAATTAACTATAATCATATCCGCGATTCTGATAGTTGCGTTGGCTGTTGTATACTTTACCGTGGTTGCTCCTATGCTGAAGGAGACCGAGGAAAAGGATATCCCCGAGCTTCTTTCGGGCGAAACCTACAGCGAGGCATACAGTAAGATAATGGTATTTCCTAAGCTTGAGCAGGCGGATATCAAGGAAATAAAGATACACAACGAGCACGGTGATTACGGATTCTATCAGGATAACAAGGGCGAGTTCTATCTCACAGGCTATGAGGGAACTACCTTTGGCAAGGACAAGTTCACCTCTCTTGCGGCAACGGTTCGTCTGCCTATGGCGATAGACCGTGTTACCGAAGAGCCTACGGATCTTTCCAAATACGGACTTGACCCCAAAGACGATCCTGCTTATTATATCGTGACCGATAAAAATGACGTATCCTACAAGATGTTCATCGGTGATCCCCTTCCCACAAGCGGAGGCTACTATGCCATGCTTGAGGGCAGAAATGTAGTATACGCCCTTGACACCACCTCAAAGTATGTCCTTATGTCCAAGGAGAGCTATATTACACCTCTGCTCTCTATGCCCACAAAGTCTGACGACTATTACAAGATAGAGAACTTTACTCTGGGTAAGGACGGCGAGACCTTTATCGCTATCGACTTTATGGATGAGCAGGAACGCATCAAGACCGCATCTACCACATATTATAAGATGCTCGTGCCCGGTGACTATGTTCCTTCCTCCTCCAACTACGACCATATCATAAAGAAATTCAACGCCCTTGAGGGTACAGAGGTCCTTGCCTTCGGTAACGTAAAGGATGCTATGACTCCCGAGGAGCTGAAGGAATTTCGTCTTGACGAGCCCAAATACGAGCTCTACTACCGCTACAGCGGTGTGGATAACTATATCCTCATAAGTGATAAAAACGAGGACGGAAGCTATAACGCTTATTCGGTAATGTTCAATATCGTGGCTAAGGTTTCTGCCGAGACCTTCGACTTCCTTGAATGGGAGTTTATCGACTTTGTGGACAAGCCTATGTTCCAAAAGAACATAAACGATATCGAAACAGTCGAGATAATCGGCAAGGACGTACACGAGACCTTTACGATCACAGGTAAGGATACCTCTCTTAAGGTAACTCCCAAGAGTACGCTTGCTCCTCTTACGGCAAACCAGCTTGCATCCTTTAAGAGAATATACGTCAAGCTCCTTTCCCTCTCCCTTGAGGATTACACAGAATCGGAGTCTAAAGACGAGTGGGTAATGACCTTTAAGGTAACTACCAGAGGAGGTCTTGAGTACGAATACTCCTTCTACAGCTACTCTACCCGCCGCTGTTATTACACCGTCAACGGCGAGGGTGAGTTCTACGTACTGCGCGACCGTGTGGAGAAGATTCTTTCGGATACTGCCCTTTTAATGAGCGGAGGTGAGGTTACAAGTGACCCGAGTTAAGCTTTTACCCATTATATTGGCTCTTGTGCTTCTACTCTGTAGCTGTGGCAAGTCCGAGACCGTTCTCACCGTTGGCGGCGAGAAGGTCTCCTACGATACCTACCGTTATTTCTACCTTAACTACAAGGCAGAAAATGAAGACTATACAGAAGAGGAGCTTCACCAAAAGGCTGTTGATGCAATATCCATGGATATTGCGCTGACCCTTCTTGCAAAAAGTCAGGATGTAGGTCTTAACAGGACCGAAAAAAAGTCGGTTGATGATTATGTGGAGGCTTCTGTAGCCAACTACGGCGGCAAGGAGGCTTACCGCGAGGCTCTGGAAAAGAATCATCTTACCGACGAGCTTTTCAGATACTTCTACTCTCAGCAGCTTCTTGAAAACAAGCTCCGCGAGTATATGTATCTCGAAATGAATAATATCATCAAGTCTGACGACGCAACCGTTGAGGCTGACATAAAGGAAAACTTTATGGCGGCAAAGCAGGTGCTTATCCGCCACGACAACGGACAAAGCGATGAAAAGAATAAGGCTACAGCTGAAGAAATCCTTAAAAGGGCTCAGAACGGCGAGGATTTTGACGCTCTTATCAAGGAATACAGCGAGGATACTACAGCACTTACCGACTACGTATACTACTTCACCTACGGACAGATGGTTGAGGGCTTTGAAAAGGCGGTTACCGATACCTCTATCGGTAAGATATGTGAGTATGTTGCCAAGTCCGAGGCAGGATATCATATAGTTATGAGAATGCCTCTTGATGAAGGATATATAGATAACCATTTTGAACAGCTTCGCGATGCCTACAAGGCAAGATGCTTTAACGACATGAGAAAGACCCTGACAGAATCCTTTGAGGTAGAAAAGTCAAAGGATTTTGACAGCCTTGATTTTAATGAATAAGCTTTTTATAACAGACCTTGACGGAACTCTGCTTGACGGCACCGGTAAGGTCAGCGAAAAAACAAAGGAAATACTGAACGCCCTTACCGAAAAGGGCGTTTCTTTTGCTGTGGCTACGGCAAGGACCATACTTTCTGTTTCAAACATCCTTGACGGACTTAACGTCAACTCTCCCTGTATCCTTATGAACGGAGTATGCACCTATGATATAACAGAGCGTAAATATCTGCATTGCCATTATATAGATCCAGAAGCTACCGCCGAATACGTAAAAGCTGTATCGGGCAGAAATGATATTTCTCCTTATATCTATACAATAAAGGATAACGAGCTCTGCGCTTACTATGAAAATATGGACACCGAGCCTGCAAGGAGTTTTGCCGAGGAAAGACGAAAGAGATACGGAAAAAACTTTGTACAGGTGGATTTTAAAAAGCTTGATCCCACCTATGCGGTATACTTTGTTATCTGCGGGAAAAAGGATGTCATAGAGCCTTATTATCATAAGCTGAAGGAAACAAAGGGACTTTATGTCGCCTTCTACCGTGATACCTATGATACAAGTATATACTATCTCGAAATGTGCTCTGACAAGGCATCTAAAGCAGGCGGTATAAGATATCTCAGAGAGCATTACGGCTACACCGAGATCCATTGCTTCGGAGATAACACCAATGATATCCCTATGTTTAATGAATCAGACTTTAAATATGCAGTTTCAAATGCCGTGGATGAATTAAAAGAGATCGCAGATGAGATCATCTTATCCAACAACGAAAACGGCGTTGCTCTGAAAATAAAGGAGCTGACAGAATGAAATACACTCATATTCTCTGGGACTTTAACGGAACGATAATAAACGACGTTGAGACGGGAATAATCAGTCTCAATACCCTGCTCAAAAGAAGAAATATGCCTACTATTGATTCGGTGGAGCAGTATCACTCTGTTTTCACCTTTCCCATCACAAAATACTATGAAAACGTAGGCTTTGATTTTTCGGTAGAGCCTTATGATAAATTAGCAATAGAATGGGTAAAGGAAAACGAAATAAATATAAGAAAAGCCCGTCTGTGCGACGGGGCAAAAGAAGCTCTTGACTTTTTTAAGAGTAAGAATATTCCCCAGATAGTCATCTCGGCAACCGAGGTGAATATGCTCCGCGGACATATAGAGCATCTTGGTATTACCGACTATTTTGAGGAGATACTCGGACTTGACAATATCCATGCTGAAAGCAAAGTGAAGCTGGGTATGGATTGGCTCACACGTCATTCCGGTGCCGCTCCTCTTATGATAGGGGATACGGTACACGATGCCGAGGTTGCAAAAAGTATAGGCTGTGACTGTGTTCTCTGTTCTACGGGACACCAAAGTCTTGAAACGATAAGCAGGGTTGGTGTGCCGACCTTTGTAAATTTGGAAGAATTAATAAAGGGCGCCTTTTGACGCCCTTTGATAAACTTATTTATGAAATAATTTTTTAGAGGTATATGTCGGCTCACAAGTCAGATTGATACCAAGCTTACGATAGATATCATCGTCTACCTGTGCCAGCATTACCGTAGAATGTGCCTCACAGCCCTTTAAGCACTCCAGCTTTGAATAAGCAAGCTTTGCTTCCTCATTCATGGTAGCCGAGATAGACAGAGCTATAAGGGTCTCATCCGAATGAAGTCTTGGGTTGTGGTTGCCGAGAGTTGTGACCTTAAGCTTCTGCACGGGCTCTATTATCGCGGGGTCGATAAGCTTCGCGGGCTTTTCAAGACCTGCATACGCCTTTACCGCATTGAGAAGTGCGGCAGATGCAGCACCCAAAAGCTCGGTGGTCTTACCTGTAACTATACGTCCGTCGGGAAGCTCGATCGCTACCGCAGGCTGATTGTCGGTGGACTCGCTTCGCTCTATAGCGGCTCTTACCACGGGACGATCCTCCTCGGTTATCTGCGCCTGTCGCATAAGGCTTTCTACCTTCTGCACGGAGCTGTCGGGGCAGTTGCCCTTCTTCTTCTGACAGAGAGTTTTAAAATATCTTCTGATTATTTCGTTCTTTGATGCCTGTCTTGCGGCATCGTCGTCCACAATACAGAAGCCTGCCATATTGACACCCATATCTGTAGGCGACTTGTAGGGGCTGTCCCCCCATATCTGCTCAAATATCGCGTTGAGCACGGGGAACACCTCTACGTCACGGTTGTAGTTTACGGTTGTGATTCCGTATGCCTCAAGGTGATAGGGGTCGATCATATTTATATCGTCAAGGTCGGCGGTCGCCGCCTCGTATGCAAGGTTAACGGGGTGCTTTAAGGGAAGATTCCAGATGGGGAAGGTCTCGAATTTTGCATATCCTGCCTTGACACCGCGCTTATGCTCGTGGTATAACTGTGACAGGCAGGTCGCCATCTTTCCGCTGCCCGGACCGGGTGCGGTGAGGATAACAAGGGGACGGGTGGTCTCGATATATTCGTTCTTACCGAAGCCCTCATCGCTGACGATATGCTCTACGTCGTAGGGATAGCCCTCGATGGGATAGTGTAGGAACACCTTGACACCGAAGCCCTCAAGCTTTGCCTTGAAGGAATTTACTCCCGCCTGACCGCGGTACTGGGCGATACAAACGCTGCCAACGTAAAGTCCGCAGGCACGGAAGGCGTCTATAAGACGGAGAACGTCTACGTCATAGGTGATGCCTATATCTCCTCTGACCTTGTTGTTCTCGATATGCTCGGAGTTGATAACGATAACTATCTCAGCCTCGTCCTTCATCTTGAGAAGCATCTGAAGCTTACTGTCGGGCTCAAAGCCGGGAAGCACGCGGGATGCGTGAAAATCGTCAAAAAGCTTACCGCCGAACTCAAGGTATAATTTACCGCCGAATCTGCCGATACGCTTACCGATCTCCTCCGACTGCCGTTTGATATATGCATCGTTGTCAAAGCCTTTTTTGAACATACCGTTCACCCCAATCAATAAAAATACAAATAATATTTTAACATATAAACTTTTAAAAGTCAACAACAATGGAAAGGAAGATTATGCAGACTTACAAATTTGTTGCCACCTGTCTTTTCGGCTTGGAAAAGCTCTTAGGCGAGGAGATAGATGCCCTCGGATACAAGCGCCTTGAGACTATAGACGGCAGGGTGACCTTTGAGGGTCCTATAGAAGCAATAGCCCGCTGTAATATCAATCTCCGTGTGGCAGAAAGAGTTTTTATCCTCGTAGGTCAGTTCCCTGCTCCCACATTCGATGCCCTCTTTGAGGGTACAAAGGCACTGCCGTGGGATGAATGGATACTTGAAGAGGACGAGTTCCCCGTAACAGGCCACAGCGTAAAAAGCAAGCTCACCTCTATACCCGACTGTCAGAAGATAGTGAAAAAGGCTATAGTTGACAGCCTCGGCAAAGTCTACGGAATAGAGCGTTTTGTGGAAGAGGGCGCTAAGGTAAGAGTTGAGTTCTTTATACTCAACGACGTAGCTACACTTATGATAGACACAAGCGGTACTCCTTTATTTAAGCGAGGCTACCGTACCGAATCCAACGCTGCACCGCTTCGTGAAACTTTGGCGGCGGCGTTAGTAAGGCTCTCCCGCCCCCGCGAGAACGTGCTGACCTGGGACCCCTTTTGCGGCTCGGGCACAATACCCATAGAGGCGGCTATGATAATGACAAACACCGCACCCGGTATCAACCGAGAGTTTGCCGCAGAGGATTTTTTCACTTTGCCTATGGATATATGGTCAAAAGCACGTGAGGAAGCAAGGGACAATATCATAAAGACCGATTTTGAGACTTGGGGAAGCGATATCGACCCAAAGTGTATCGAGATCGCAAACGCCAACATAAAGCGTGCGGGTATGGGAGATAACGTCAAGGTCTTTGTCCGTGATGCTCTTAAGATAGAAAAGGGTGAACAGAGAGGAACTATAGTCTGCAACCCTCCCTACGGTGAAAGATTGATGGATAAACAGTCTGCCGAAAAGCTCTACCGCGCTATGGGTGAGCATTTCAAGACTCTTGAGCCCTGGCAGATATATATCATAACCTCCCATCCTTATTTTGAAAAATTTTACGGCAAAAAAGCAGATAAAATAAGGAAATTATATAACGGAATGATAAAATGTAATTATTATCAATATTTTAAAAAACATTGACTTTATCAACTGATTTTGTTATAATTTATTCATAAATCCAAGGAGGAAATTATTATGAAAAGATTTATCTCATTATTCCTCATCGTTGCAATGGCTGTATGCGCTTTTCCCTTCGCTATCATAGCAGAGGACAGCGTACTTCCCTTCACCGATGTAAAGACTGAATACTGGTACTATGACGCAGTAAAGTACACCTATGAAGAAGGCATCTTCAAGGGTGTTGATGCAGAAGGCAAGGTCTTTGCCCCTGCAAAAAATATGACGAGAGCAGAGCTTGTTATGACCCTCTTCCAGCTCACAGGCGTTGACAAGGAAGGCTATACGGGCGATACCGGCTTCAGCGACGTTTCAGCTAAGTCCTGGATGAGCTACGCCGTTAAATGGGGCTCTGAGATGGGCTATGTTTCCGGAGTGGGTAACGGCAGGTTCAATCCTCAGGGTAATATCACCCGTCAGGAGTTTGCTTGTATCCTCTACCGTTTTGCAAAGGACTATTACCTTACCGAGGATGTAGATGCTTCTCTTATTGCGTCTTTCCCCGATGCTTCTACCATTGCAAGCTGGGCAAAGACCTCTCTTGAATGGGCGGCTGACCGCAAGATCGTAAGCGGCGTTGCACTTCCCGACGGTTCTTCCGTTGTGTCCCCCAAGGGCACTACAACAAGAGCGCAGGCGGCTCAGATGCTTATGACATTTATAAAGATGTTCGACGGCGAAAGTGCTGACGGCAAGGTCAACCGTGACCTCGTGTTTGCAGTTAAGAATACTGCTTATACCGAGCCCAAGAACATCATCTATATGATAGGCGACGGTACAGGCTTCAATATTATCGAAGCGGCTGAAAATATATATCACGAGAGTCTGTATATGGATAAGTTAGCTATGAACTATATTCCCTACCTTACCCATCAGACCACATATTCCTCATCCAACTATATAACCGATTCAGCCGCCGGCGGTACAGCCCTTGCCACAGGATATAAGACAGCAAACGGTGCCGTTGCGGTAGATGCCGAAAAGCGCGAGGAGCCCTACAAGACCGTGCTTGAGTTAGCGGCTGAAAAGGGCATGAGCACAGGTATCGTAGTTACTAAATCCGTAACCGACGCTACACCTGCTGCATATTCCTCTCACGCATACGAGAGAGGTCTCTACGACGAGATCGCAGAACAGCAGACCGAAATGATGATCAAGGGTGACCTTGACCTGCTCCTGGGCGGCGGCAGTCTCTATTTTAACGACGATTACTGTATCGAAAACGGTATCAACTATACCACAAAGAAGGCAGAGCTCAAAAATACTCCCCTGCCTCTGCTGGGTCTCTATGATTATGATTCTATGGATACCTTTGACGAAAACCAGCCCACCCTTGCAGAGATGACCGACAGAGCAATAGAGCTTCTCTCCGAGGACGAAAACGGCTTTTTCCTTATGGTCGAGGGCTCACAGATAGACGTCTTCAACCACGACAACAAGCTGGAGGAGGCTTCTCACGAGGTCTATGAATTTGATAAGGCAGTAATCGAGGCTCTTGAGTTTGCAGTGAAGAATCCTGATACTCTTATCATCATCACGGCAGACCACGAGACCGGCGGTCTCTATATTCCCATGGATCCTACTCCCGACAACATCAAGAGAGACTCTCAGTATACCTCCGGCGGTCATACCGAGCGTGCGGTTCCGGTTTACGCCCTCGGTGCAGGTGTTGAAGAAGGCCTTGACGGTATCCTTGAAAATACCGATATCGCAGCTTACGTAGCATCCCTTCTCGGCGAAGAGGATTTCGGTAAGAAGAGCGTACACCATACGCTTATCGATGAAACAAATAAGTCCCTGCTTGTAGAAGCAAACAGCTTTGCAGAGACCACCGAAAACGGAATCAAGGTTACCTACGACACAGAGAACAAGGATCTTATGATACCTCTTGAAAAGCTTACCGACATCACAGCCGATATCAAGAACATAAGAGCCGTGCATATCGAGATCACCAACACCGGTGACACAAGAGTTCCGGTTCCAATACTTACGGTTGAGACCGTAGACGGAGGTACAGAGGATGCTATACCTCATCATGAATATATCTCTCCCGGTGAGAGCGTGACTATGGCGTTTATAATCCATCACGCATTCTGGGCAGATAATATGCTCGATGAATTTAACGCATTCTATCTCGGCTACGGCAGCGGTGTATCCGCTGAGTTTGAGATTGGTAATATCTACGTTACCGACAGACCCGTTGAACACTAAAACAAACGATCCCCTTCGGAAATTCCGAAGGGGATCACTTGTTTTCATTCTTTATATTCTATTCCGCTATAATTATATAGCTGTATATCTCCTGCTCACCGTTGATGGTATATATCTCGGTGTCGGGAGATTTTTCTTCAATACGCTTCTTTATTTCCTCAGTTTCACAGGGGTCCGAATCCTTACCGTATACGAGGATACATATGGGATGATCGCTGAAGTCCATATTGTCAACGAGAGAAAGGGTTGCATCCCTTCTTTCCTTCTCGCATGAAAGTATATCCTTGCCCACAAAGCCGATATAGTCACCTGTATGAACCTTGACATCCTGCATATCCGCATCTCTTACACAGCGGGAAATTTCTGCTGTAACGACGTTCTCCATAGAGAAATTAAGCTCCTCTACGATAGCATCGGTGTCCCCTATTGAGGTATCCATCATGGACAGTGCGGCGTAGCCGTCACCGATGGTCTTACTCTCTATAACACGGACATCCGAATCCTTATACATACCTGCCGCCTGCTTTGCCGCAAGGATGACATTGCCGTTATTGGGGAACACAAATATGGTATCGGCGTTACAGTCGTCAAAGGCGCGCAGAAAATCCTCGGCTGAGGGGTTCATAGACTGACCGCCGTCAACGATTATATCGGCACCTACCTCACGGAAGGTCTGCTGGATACCTGCACCGCATGCCGCCACCACAACACCGTAGGGCTTACGGGTCTCGGGAGAGGGCTTAGCCTTAAGCCCGCTGTCGATGGTATTGTTGTGCTGGAGGGACATATTCTCTATCTTTATCTTTAAGAACTCGCCGTACTGCTGACAGAATGCGAGCACCTTGTGGGGGGTCATGGTATGAACGTGTACCTTTAAGATACTGCCCGTCTTGACTGCCGCAACAGAATCACCTATAGAGGTGAGATAATCGGTAACGGTCTTTACGTTAAATGCGGCTATGTCGGTCTTGACGTTCTGTAGTCTCACCAAAAGCTCGGTACAATAGCCGAACTCAAGCACGCTGTCCTCGGTAAAGAGATCGGGATTTATTGCATTCTCTGCCGCCTGAGTCAAAGGGATATCCGCTCCCTCCTCACCGTCGATGAGAGTTCTTCTCATGCCGCGGAGTATATAGATAAGTCCCGCACCGCCCGAGTCGACAACTCCTGCCTTCTTGAGCATAGGAAGTCTTTCGGGAGTACGTCCAAGAGCTCTCTTTGCCTCGTCTACAACAAGGGTAAAGAAGCCCTCTACCGTTCTGCAGTTCTGATGACCGCAGGCATAATCTACCGCTTCTCTTGCCACGGTAAGTATCGTACCCTCTGTAGGCTTCATAACGGCACCGTAGGCGTGCTTTACACCCTCCTGAAGTGCTTTCATGAAGTCGGGAACGTCTGCCGCGTCAACACCCTCAAGTCCGGCGGCAATGCCGTCAAAAAACTGGGACAGAATAACGCCCGAATTACCTCTGGCAGACAGGAGCATTCCGTCTGCGGCTTTTCTTGCAACGGCGGAGATAGCCTCGTTCTCCTCCTTTACAGCCTCAACACCGCCCATAAAGGTGAGAAACATATTGTCACCCGTATCTCCGTCGGGAATGGGAAACACGTTAAGGTTGTTTATCTCCTCTATATGCTTGTGGAGCCTCAAAGCACCTCTGTGAAGCATCTTGGCATATATAACTCCATCTATTTTCTGTGGTATTGTCATAGCTTACTCCTATGTTATCTTGTGGTTCCGAGGAAGAAAAGTGCTATGGTGCCGGGACCTGAATGAGCACCGATGACCGGTCCTGTGTATACAACCTTATCGACATTTGCTCCCTGTTCTGCGAGCATATTCTTTAAGGTCTCAACGTCCGCGTCGCAATCTGCATGGCAGATGAATATGGTACCGTTTTTATCAATTACAGTTTCGGCAAATTTGTCGGCCAGACCCCTGAGAGCAGCTTTTCTGCCTCTTGCCTTGAATACGTTTACAAGGTGACCGTCATTGTCAACATGCATAACCGGCTTAATGCCAAGCACTCCGCCCACAAAAGCAGCTGCGGGGCTTACACGACCGCCTCTCTTTAAATAAACAAGGTCGTCAACGGTGAACCAATGGCAAAGGTTGAGCTTGTTATCCTCAAGATACTGTGCCACCTCGTCAAGGGTGCATCCCTCGTCGCGTTTCTTTGCTGCAAGGTATACCAAGAGACCCTGACCTGCGGATGCCGCAAGAGTATCAACGCAAACCACCCTATTGTCGGGGTATGTATCGGCAAGCTGCTTTGCAGCGATGGAAGCGGAGTTGCAGGTGGTGGAAAGGCCTGTAGAAAATCCGATATAGAGGATATCCTTACCCTCCTTGAGCTCCTCTTCAAAGGCACGCTTGAAACTCTCGGTGTTTACAGCCGCAGTTTTGGCAACCGCGCCCTCTCTCATTCTGTTGTAAAAAGCGACGGGTTCGACCTCGTCATTCAAAAGCACCTTGCCCTCGTCCTCGAAGGTAAGACTGAGGCTTATATGCTTAACGTTCCATTCCTTAAGTGAAGGTACGTCGATGTCGCAAGCCGAATCGGTGTAGATAATATAATCGGTCATTTTACTGTCCTCCGTTTTAATATACATATACTATATTACTATATTATAATACATTATTTTAGCTAAATAGTCACGGAACTCTTGCAAATATCTCCTATACTGCGAAAATACTGACGGTAGAGTCCCGAAATACCGACTCTACCCACAGTAGAAGTCCTTATAAATACTACTTGAAATCGATGTAAAAGTATGTTATAATGTAAGTAATAAAGGTAAATATGAAATCATCCGATTTTTATGCGGTAGACCTATTCTATTTTCGGTGGTGATAATTATCAAGGACTTAAAGCCTATTATAGCTAAAAACATATCAGAGCTTCGCCGCGTAAACGATACAACTCAGGCGGAGCTTGCGGAAAAACTCAATTATTCGGACAAGGCGGTCTCCAAATGGGAAAGAGGAGAATCTGTCCCCGACGTTACGGTGCTGAGCGAGATCGCGGATATATTCGGCGTAACGGTGGACTATCTGCTCACAGAGGACCATGCTCCCGTAGACGAGATCGTCGAAAGCGATATAAAAATACTGACTAAAAACAGGGTTATCATTACGGTAATGTCTCTGTTTCTCGTTCTGCTTATCTCTACCTTTGCCTTTGTTATAATGAATATGGCAATGGAGTTCAGATTTTGGCATTTTCTCTGTTTCTTGTATGCGTTGCCGGTATGCTCTATCATCCTCATAGTGTTCAATACTATATGGTTTAATACACGGTTCAATTTCGTATATATTTCCCTGCTTATGTGGTCGTTGCTTGCAGCTCTGATAGTGACATTTCTCGCCTGCGGTATAAATATCGCTTTGTTGGCAGTTGTGGGTATCCCCGGACAGATAATAATCATTATGTGGTCCCAGCTCAAGTTTACAAGTAAGAAGCTGGTAAGCAAGCTGAAAAGTAAAAATAACACAAAATATGAAAACGCAGAGCATTGATCTCTGCGTTTTTTCTTATTCTCTTATCATTCGACATCCATTCTATTGTTATAAATGATATTCTATGATATAATTTTTACAACAAATTGATTGGAGGAATATGATGAACGAAAAAATAATTTGTTCAAATATAATCAAACAGCGACGAAAAGAGCTGGGTATGACTCAAGTCCAACTTGCTGAAAAGCTTCACGTAACAAATAAGGCTATAAGTAAATGGGAAACCGGAGATGCAAAACCTGATATATCGTTACTTTTGCCATTGTCAAGAGCTTTGAACATTTCGCTTGATGAGTTGTTAGGGAACACAGAAAATAAAAATACAACTATCGTCGAAGAACAGCTTACTGTGAAAACATCAGACAAGATAAAATATATACTTTGCATTGTGGGAAGTATCCCGTCAGTCATCATCTCTTTATTATTACTTTTATCATCTATATTTGCCTTTGACAAAAATACAGTTGCAAAGTCAACCGGTAACGGTGACGATCAGATATTCATAATAATCTTTTCCTCTGTGTTGCTGTTACTGTTTGTTGCTTTAACAAGCTTTTTGATAACAAAAGCCGGTCATTTAAACACGGTACTTACAGTCAAAAAAAGAATATATCTCCGTAAAGTAGCAAGAGAAATGGGTTGTGTATTATACTCTGACCTTTCAAAAAAAGAAAAAACGGAATTTATAAACGCCTTTAACAAAAAATATATTGCCGTGATAATCTGTATGATCCTTTCTTGTTTGCTTATTCTTATATCAGCATTGACAGTCGATACTATTGGTTTTATACTTCATATCATAGGATTTTCAGGTACCACCGTATGCTTTGTGCTTATAAATATATTAAGAAAAAAATTCTTGCTGCATAATAAAATATATTACAGATAATCATCATAAAAAAACGAGTTCGTCACTAAACAAACTCGTTTTTATCGACCAATATTCAGCACATCTGACCCTTGAGCTGTGAACCGCCGAGGATATGGAAGTGAAGGTGCTTTACGGTCTGGCAGGCATCGTCACCGCAGTTAGAAACGACGCGGTAGCCGTTTACGATTCCTGCTTCCTTTGCGATCTCAGGAATCTTGGTGAAGATGTGAGCTACGACATCAGCGTTGTCGGAGTTTACCCCGTCCATAGATGCTATATGGGTCTTAGGAATAACCAGTATATGCACGGGAGCCTGAGGTGCGATATCATAGAAGGCGAATATCTTATCGTCCTCATAAGCCTTTTTAGAGGGGATAGAGCCCTCGATTATTTTACAGAATAAGCAATCCATAGTTTTACAATCTCCTTGTGTTTTAATAACTATATAATAGCATACAAAAAGAACTTTGTCAAACGACAAAGTTCTTTCTTGTATATGTTATCTTACTTCTTTTTCTTAATAATGATAACCACAACAACTGCTGCAACTACTACAACTGCTGCTACGATACCGATGATAAGACCGATGTTAGAGCCGCCCTCACCTGTAGTGGTGGTGTCCTCGTCGTCATCACCGTATCTTACGGTATCCTTCTTGGTGGTATCCTTCT
>JAFQHD010000124.1 GCA_017398145.1 Clostridia bacterium | reverse complement strand
TTTTGCCGTTTGCAATCTGTTCCTTAACCACATCCTTTAAGAGCATTGCATTTACGGGATCCAGACCAGAGAACGGCTCGTCAAGAATAACAATATCAGGGTTGTGAGCAAGAGTAGTAATAAGCTGAATCTTCTGCTGATTACCCTTTGAAAGGGTATCAAGTTTCTTATTGCGATACTCGGTCATACCGAGACGCCGGAGCCAATAGTCGATTGATTGCACAGCTGCCTTACGGCTCATTCCTTTTAGCTCTGCAAAATAGGTAAGTTGATCGATGGTGATCTTTTTGGGGTAAAGGCCTCTTTCTTCGGGAAGATAGCCAATACCGATTTTGTTGTAATCGATGGGCTGACCGTCGATTAGCACTTCACCGCTGTTTGCGGGAAATACATCCATCAAGATTCGAATAGATGTAGTTTTGCCGGCGCCGTTTCTGCCGAGCAAGCCAAAGGCTTTGCCACCCTCCGCCTTGAATGAAACTCCGGTGAGAACCTTCTTCTCTCCGAAGGATTTTTCTATGTTTCTGAGTTCCAATATCATTTTTTAACCTCCTAATAAAAAAGTGCGCAGCCAAAGCTACGCACCGAAAAACGTAGCCCGATCTGTTGCGACACAGTTCACTCCAAACAGGAAATGATATCAAGGCATACATTTTTACCAATAGTATGCCTGTTCAGAGTAATATTAAACTGTGTCGCATCTTGTATTATAACACAATATAATTGAAAATAAAAGTAGTTTTAAAAAACTTATAAAAATAATTGTTGCTTGGTGTAATCAAGAGAATAGAACCATACAATAACCGACAATTAATTTTATACAGCATAGCTTATAACTAAGAAAGCAAGGACATAATCATAACATTTATGTGAAATGGACATTATTCTAATGTATTAAAGATAAGTACTATAATTTATGTGTTAACTTTTGATCGCAACAGCGATTTGTTTTTACATTTCACGACAATAATCAACATCTAAATGAGAAAATATCTCATATAGGCGTTGACTTTTTTAAAAAATTGAGTATAATAGAAAAAGGAGGAGATGTTCTATGTTAATTCAATTTAATTTTAAAAACTTTAGATCTTTCAGAGATGATGCTACCTTAGATATGTCAGCGACAAAAATTACAGAATATAATGATCATGTTATATCTATCGCGAACGAAAAATTGCTTCCCGTAGCAGCGATTTTTGGAGCAAATGCTAGTGGAAAATCTAACGTGTTTGAAGCGTTTAAATACATGGCAATGTATGTAATACGTTCTTTTTACTATGGTGATGAAGCTGAAAATAAAATGGAAAAATCAGAATTTGTGCCACCAACCCCGTTTTTATTTGACAAAAATTCTTCAAATGGAGAATCATCATTTGAAGTTTATTTTACTGATGTAGATAACGGTTCGGAAAAAGTATATAATTATGGATTTTCTATTGATCAAAAAGGAATTACAGAAGAATGGTTAAATTACAAATCAAAATCTTCACGTAACGATTATAAAACTATTTTCTATAGAAATAAGGAAACGCTTGATTTAGTAGGGTTACCTAAAAAACATCAAGAAAACATTGAAAGTTCTTTGAATAGGGAAACATTAATTGTATCTCTAGGCGCTAAATTAAGAATAGAAAAATTAAAATTGATACGCAACTGGTTTTTAAGTTGCGAAACAGTTAATTTTGGAAGTCCTGAAGAAAATATTTTTTGGTCCAGACTTTTGCCAAAAGGCTTTATAGAGGATAAAAAAGTTCAAGAAAATGTAATTAAGTATTTTTCAACATTTGATAAATCTATCATTGGGTTTAATGTTGAAGAATTAGAGAACCCTGAAAATAATAAAAAGAAAAAAGTGAAAATTGATTCGATTCATAAAATTATTGACTCGGATGATACTACAACCATTTCCCTTAGAGAAGAATCTGCAGGAACGCTTAAAATGTTTTCGTTATATCCAGTTTTACAGGATGTTTTGAAGGCTGGTAGTGTTTTATTTGTAGATGAATTAAATGCTCGTCTGCACCCATTATTAGTTAGAGCATTTATGATTGCTTTTTTGGATCCCTCGATTAATACTAATCATGCCCAGTTGATTTTTACATCTCACGATTCATGGCAATTAAATAGTCAATCGTTGAGAAGAGACGAGATTTGGTTTGTTGAAAAGGATTCAAATGGAGTTTCATCTTTATATTCACTCGCTGATTTCGAGGATGAAGACGGGACTAAAATAAGGAAAGATGAGAACTATGAGAAGAATTATCTTTTAGGAAAGTATGGTGCAATTCCTTTATTAAGCGAATTTGATTTGTTCAAGGAGGAATTGTAATGGATAGAAATATTCGGAATGGTTCTCGAAAATCAAGAAAGGATTTTTCAAAAAAACTTATACCACATCTAGGATACTATATAATAGTCACTGATACAAAGGAAACCGAACACAATTATCTTTCGGGGTTGAGAGATTCTATTCCAACTGAACTGCAACGCAATTTAGTAATAAAAGTCAGTAAAACCGACACAGAGCACCTAGTACAAGAAGCGTTAAGAATATCATCGTTGCACCCACAATACGGCCAGCCATGGATAATATTTGATAGAGACCAAGTCAAAAATTTTGATACAATTATAGAAAAAGCTGTTTCGTTAGGTATAAAAGTAGGCTGGACAAACCCCTGTATTGAAGAATGGTTTAGTGCTTATTTTGGCACTATGCCTACATATGCTGATTCTGTTGCATGTTGTGATGGTTTTGGGAATACGTTTAAAAAAGCATCTGGACAAAAGTATGAAAAATCCGATAAATCAATTTACAATAAGTTAAATAAATATGGAGATGAAGTAAAAGCTATCCAAATTGCAAATCAAAAACTCAAAGAGCAAAAAGCAAGCTGTAACAAAAAGCCCTCTGAAATGTGTCCATGTACTACAGTTCATATTCTTGTTGATGAGATAAAATCGAAAATTAAATAGTGTTCTTTTTTGTTCAAATGTAAAATAATTCCTTATCACAAAATTTAATGTGAGCTGATACAATGACAGGTGTAATTTATGCACGATATTCAAGCGAAAATCAGCGTGAAGAGTCTATTGAAGGTCAGTTGCGTGAATGTAAGGAATTTGCACAGAAAAACGATATTCAAATTGTTGGGTCTTATATTGACCGTGCATTATCTGCAAAGACCGATAATCGCCCTGACTTTCAGCGTATGGTTAAGGAGAGTGCAAACGGCTTGTTTGATACTGTCATTGTATGGAAACTTGACCGTTTTGCACGCAACCGTTATGACTCCGCACACTATAAAGCCATGCTGCGTAAAAACGGTGTTAAGGTAATATCAGCAACTGAAGTTATTTCTGATACTGCCGAAGGCATTTTACTTGAATCTTTGCTTGAAGGTATGGCGGAGTATTACTCTGCTGACCTTGCAGAGAAGGTTATCAGAGGTCTTACCGAAAACGCTCTTAAATGTAAATATAACGGTGGTACGCTTCCTATTGGTTATACTATCGACTCCGAGCAGTTCTTTCAAGTCGACCCGCTGACTGCACCTGCTGTATTACAAGCCTTTAAGTCTTACGCCGAAGGTGCAAGCATGCAGGAGGTAACCGACCAACTAAATATCAAAGGCATCCGTACCAAACGTGGCGGTAAAATCAGCATAAACAGCGTAACCCGTATGTTACATAACCGCAAATATATCGGTGAATATAAATACCGCGATATCGTACAGCCGGGTGGTATTCCCGCCATTGTTCCGCAAGACTTATTTGACCGAGTTCAAGAACGTATGGTTGCAAATAAAAAAGCTCCGGCTAAACATAAAGCCGAAGACGAATATTTGCTTACTACTAAACTTTTCTGTGGAAAGTGTCAATGTCTTATGGTTGGCGAAAGCGGTACAAGCCATATGAAGAAAAAGGTGCATCGCTATTATAAATGCATAAGCGTTAAAAATTATAAAGGCTGCGATAAGAAGACCGTCAGAAAAGAATGGATTGAAGATGCAACTATTGCCTTTATCCGCAAAATTGTATTTGACGATGCTTTGGTGTCTATGCTCTGTGAGACAGCAACCAAGGTGCAAAACCAAACCAACACCACTTTGCCGTTACTAAAAAAGCAATACGGTGATACGCTTAAAAGCATAGAGAATCTTCTTAATGCTATCCAGCAGGGCATTCTAACTCCATCCACAAAACAGCGTATGGAACAGTTGGAACAGCAGAAAACGGAACTGTCTATCCAAATAATAAAAGAGGAAATGACAAAACCAATAATTTCAGCCGAGGATATTGAAGCCTATTTCAACAGACTTCGTAAGCTGAATTTCAAAAAGGTTGAACACCGCAGAAGATTAATTGATACCTTTATAAATAAAATCGTTCTTTGGGATGACGGCAGAATTTATTTCGGCTGTAATTACAAAGATTGCTCGCGCGAAATGACCTTTGCCGAGCTTGAAGAAGCAGGCATTTTAGGTTCGGATATCAGTGTACTCGGTGCACCAAAAAACGGCTTTGTCACAAGACAAAGCCGTTTTGCCGTATTTGTTATAAAATCACGGAATAACTTTAGATAAAAACTCCTTAAGTCTGGGAGACTTGGGATTGTTAAAAAATTCCTCGGGGGGAGCATCCTCGCCGATCTTTCCGTCCTCAAAGAAGAGAACACGGCTTCCCACTTCACGGGCAAAGCCCATCTCGTGGGTAACCACCACCATAGTCATACCGCTTCTTGCAAGATCCTTCATAACGTCAAGAACCTCGCCTACCATCTCGGGGTCAAGGGCAGAGGTGGGCTCGTCAAAGAGCATCACCTCGGGGTTCATAGCAAGGGCACGGACGATCGCCACACGCTGCTTCTGACCGCCGGAGAGCTGAGAGGGATATGCGTTTGCTCTGTCGGCAAGGCCTACCTTGTCAAGCAGCTCCATTGCTCTCTTCTCGGCTTCTTCCTTTGACTGCTTAAGCAGCTTTATAGGACCGAGAGTCATATTCTTAAGTACCGTCATATGGGGAAACAGGTTGAACTGCTGGAATACCATACCCATCTTCTGACGGTGCTTGTTTATATCTGCCTTGGGGTCGGTTATGTCGTTACCCTCAAAGAGGATACGACCGTCTGTGGGAGTCTCAAGAAGATTGAGACAGCGAAGGAACGTAGACTTACCGCAGCCGGAGGGTCCGATGACCACCACTACCTCACCGCTTTTGATCTCAACGTCTATTCCGTTGAGAGCGTGGATGGTCTCCTTAAAGCATTTATGGAGATTTTCGACCTTGATTATCGTCTTATCGCTCATTGCTTCTCAACTTCCTTTCTAACAGACTTACAAGCTTACTGAGAGCCAATACCATAACGAGGTAGATTATAGCCACAGTAACAAGGGGCATAAATGCGGAATAGGTTGCCGCACGGATAGCGTTACCCGCATACATAAGGTCGCCCAGACCTATGTAGAATGCAATGGATGTTTCCTTTAAAAGAACTACAAACTCGTTCGCAAGAGCGGGAAGCACCGCCTTGAACGCCTGCGGGAACACGATATGGAACATCGTAGGCATATAGCCGAAGCCTAAGCTTCTGCCTGCCTCTGTCTGACCGTCATCTATCGACATTATACCGCCGCGGACTATCTCGGCAACGTATGCACCGGAGTTGAGACCAAAGCAGATGACCGCAGACAGGAACTTGTTAAGTCCGATAGGCATAAAGATAACGAAGTAGATTATCATTATCTGTACCACAACGGGAGTACCGCGGGTTAGGGTAAGATAAACGTTACACAGCCAGTTGAAGAATCTGAGCAGGGGGTCCTTCTTGTCAAGCTTATCATATGTACAGCGCACGAAGGCTACGATAAAGCCGAGCACGATACCGATAAGCAGAGCAAATATAGTCAGACGGATAGTTGTCCAAAGACCGTTAAGTATAGTCAGCCATCTGTCGTGCTCGATAAAATTCTTGTGAAAATCTGCCTTTAAGTCATTCCAGGCACGGATAATAGGGGATGATGTATCGGGCTTATCTGCCGTATATCTCATTTCAAGACACTGATTGAATCCCTTGTTTACGTTGTTTGTCTCTATCTCACGCTCTGTGTCGCTGCCGGGAACGGTATAGGTATTCTTTTCGGATATTTCGTCTCTTACCTTTACGACACCGCCGTATACGGTATCCACGACCTCGTTTGCGGCATAGAGTGTGGGCACAGAGTCAACCTCATAGAAAACTATGGTGCACTTTTCCTCTTTGAGTTCTGCCTCGCTTACAAGATCGGCAAGTCTCTCTTCGAACTCCATCTTGAAATCAAGAGCCGACTTGAACATTGCACCGTTCATTTTCTTGACGTCCGAGCTCAAAAACTCATTGTAATGAGGGGACAGCGCCGTATAAGCATCAAGAGTATTTACGGTACATTCAAGGATAATATCCTTCTCAAGACCGTAGTATATATCATCGACGGTAATGCTGTTTACGTCTGCAATGACCTTTAAGGGCTTGGTCTTCGCCATCTCGTCAAAGGTAGTGTTGACCAGCTTCCCGGCTTCCTCTATTGAAATTTCCGCAGCCTGTGAGCTCTGCTTGATGCTGAAAACAGCACCTACGGCAATTGCTGCCACAAGGACCACGGCTATGATAATTGCTATAAGCTTTTTCTTCATTATAAACCTCCGTAACGCATTAAGCCGTTATCTGAAAAGTATCGTCGGGTACTCCTCAGATAACGGTTTAATACAAACTGCAAGGGCAAAGAAGAGTCTTTGCCCTTGCTGTATTATGTATCAAAAATTACTCAGCCTTGATATACTTAGCGATGATGGTATCGATAGTACCGTCAGCGGTCAGAGCCTCGAGAGCCTCGTTGATATCGTCGAGAAGGTCTGTGTTGTCCTTCTTAACTGCGATAGCGTAGTCCTCTACTGCATATTCGGTGTCAAGAACAGTAAGACCCTCATTTTCAGCAACAAATGCCTTTGCAGGCTCGTTGTCGATGATAACTGCGTCAACGTCGCCGCCCTTAAGAGCGATAACAGCGTCAGCACCCTTGCCGTACTGAGTTACAAACTCTGCGCCGTAATCATCTGTAGCGTAGATGTCGCCTGTAGTTCCGAGCTGAACACCTATCTTCTTACCTGCGAGATCATCAATAGAAGCAATGCCGGAATCCTCTGCTACGATAACAGACTGAACGCCTGTAGCATAGCTGGAGGAGAAGTTGACCTCAAGAAGTCTCTCTTCGTTAACGGTCATACCTGCCATACCGAAATCAACCTCACCCTGATTAACAGCGGTGATGATGGAGTCAAACTCCATATCAACTACTTCGAGAGTGCCGCCGAGCTTTTCAGCGATAGCGGTAGCGATCTCAATGTCGATACCTACGAACTCTTCGCCTTCCTTGTACTCATAGGGAGGGAAAGCAGCGTTGGTACCCATCTTGAATACCTTTGCATCATCGTTTGCGGGAGCGTCTGCAGTTTCATTTGCATCGTTTGCAGGGTCCTCTGCGGGCTTGGTGCCGCAAGCTGCGAGAATGCCGAAGCACATTACAACTGCAAGCACAAGTGCTAAAATCTTTGTGAATTTCATTGTTATTATCCTCCAAATAAATAATTATGCATAGATTATAGTACATTTATGCATCATTGTCAAGTCTTTTATGAGAAAACAACCGATATATTCCGTATCCTGCCATACCTCCTGCAACATTTAGGATAAGGTCATCTGTATCCACACTTCCCATACACAGAAGAAGCTGTAAAAGCTCTACCGTAATAATGACACAAATAAACAAAATAAAGATCCGTTTAGCTGATTTATAACGCTTTGTAAGGAAGGGCAGAAACAAACCGAAGGGGAAAAGGAGCATCGTATTACCGAAAAAATTACGGATATAAAGCCTTACGTTCTTCCCCCTAGCCATCTGCTTTATATCGCTTATTATCGTTTCAAACGGCAAGAGATTACTATACCTTGTAAAATGCTCGGATATGCTCATACCGCTGTTTCCGCGATCCCGTACGAACAAAAGCCACAGTGCAAAGAGGGTATACAGGGCTAAAATTATCCACAAGGACGTCTTAAAAATCTTTTTCATATCCAACCTCCTTTGTCTCATTATAGCATATCAAGATATATTTGCCAAGCCGTTGTTTACATTATCGACATTGATTTTATAATAAAATAGGTATATACTTTTAAGTTGTGATTAAAAACGTAAGGAGATCAACCGTGAGAAGAGACGACTTAAGAAACGTGGCGATAATCGCCCACGTTGACCACGGCAAGACCACCCTTGTAGACGAAATGTTAAAGCAGGGCGGCGTTTACCGTGAAAATCAGGAAACAGAAGAAAGAGTTATGGACTCTAACGCTCTTGAAAGAGAGAGAGGAATCACCATCCTTGCAAAGAATACCGCAGTACACTATAAAGACAAAAAGATAAATATCATCGACACCCCCGGCCACGCTGACTTTGGCGGCGAGGTTGAGCGTATACTTAAAATGGTTAACGGCGTTATCCTGCTGGTAGACGCAGCAGAAGGTCCTATGCCCCAGACAAGATTCGTTCTCCAGAAGGCACTCGAATTAAACCATCCCGTTATCGTTGTGGTAAACAAGATAGACAAGCCTGACGCAAGACTTGAGGAGGTTGAAAACGAAGTTCTTGAGCTGCTGCTTGAGCTTGATGCTACAGGCGCACAGCTCGACTGCCCCATGCTCTTCTGCTCGGGCAGAGCAGGTACCGCTTCCCTTTCTCCTTATCAGGAGGGTGTAAACCTTGAGCCTCTGTTCGATACCATAGTAGAATATATCCCTGCACCCGAAGGCGAGGTTGAGGCTGACCTTCAGCTTCTTGTTTCCTCTATCGACTACAACGACTACGTTGGACGTATCGGTATAGGACGAATCGAGCGCGGCGTTATAAAGCAGAATCAGGAGGTATATATCTCCAACTACCATACCCCCGACAAGGCTCCCGTCAAGACCAAGATAGTATCTATCTATCAGTTTGACGGTCTTACCAGAGTTCCGGTTACCGAGGCAAAGATGGGCGACATCGTATGCTTCTCGGGTGCGGCGGACATCACTATCGGTGATACGGTTACAGCTCTCACCGATCCCACACCCCTTCCCTTCGTTAAGATCAGCGAGCCTACACTTGAAATGACCTTTGCGGTCAACGACAGCCCCTTTGCAGGCAGAGAGGGTAAGTTCGTTACCTCCCGTCAGATCAGAGCAAGACTTTATAAGGAGCTTCTCAAGGACGTGTCTCTGCGCGTTGAGGACGGCGAGACCTCGGATACCTTCCGTGTTTCCGGCCGTGGTGAGATGCACCTCTCCATCCTTATCGAAACAATGCGCCGCGAGGGCTATGAGCTAAGTGTATCTTCTCCCCGAGTTCTTATGCGTGAGATCGACGGCGTTACCTGCGAGCCCTGCGAGAGAGTCGTTATCGACGTTCCCGAGATGTATATGGGTCCCGTTATGGAAAAAATGGGTGCACGTCACGCCGAGCTTCAGGAGATGGCTCCCCAGGGCAACCGTATGAGACTTGAATATATCATCCCCTCAAGATTCTTCTTCGGTTACCGCAGTCAGTTCCTTACCGACACCCACGGCGAGGGTATCATCAACTCCATCTTTGACAGCTACAAGCCCAAGCAGGGTGATATTCCCCTTCGTTACACAGGCTCCCTTGTGGCAAGCGAGGCAGGCGAATCCACCTCCTACGGACTCTTTAACGCTCAGGACCGCGGCTCTATGTTCATAGGTCCCGCAACTCCCGTATACGAGGGTATGATAGTAGGCGAAAACCCCAAGCAGGGTGATATCGCAGTCAACGTATGTAAGAAGAAGCAGCTCACAGCTATCCGCTCGGCAGGTGCAGACGAGGCGCTGCGCCTTATCACTCCCGTACGCTTCAGCCTTGAGCAGTCTATAGAGTTCATCACCGACGACGAGCTTATCGAGGTGACTCCCGAGAACATCAGACTGAGAAAAGCTATACTCAATACAGAGCTGAGACTTAAGGCACAGAGCAAAAAGAATAAGGCAAAATAATATTTTGCAGATAAAAGATAAGAGAGAATAGATAAGAGAATTGGTTGGTTTTCGCTTCAGGCGAAAACCTTCCTTTTCTTTTCTCTCTTCACTCTTCTCTCTTCACTGAATGTAAAAAGGTGCCTTTCGGCACCTTTTTTACATTCCTATGTTTTTCATAAGTCTATCGTTAAATTCCTGAGCGGTATTATAGCCCATACGCTTCTGACGGTTGTTGATGGCTGCGATCTCGATGATTACTGCCATATTACGTCCGGGGTGTACGGGGATGGTATTGGAAACAATTTTCAGTCCCATAATGTCGGTGTATTCCTCCTCAAGTCCGAGACGGTCATACATCTTGCCCTGTACCCAAGGCTCAAGGTTGATAACAAGGTCTATCTTTTCAACGTCCTTTACCGCACCGATACCGAAAATACGCTTGACATCGATAACGCCGATACCGCGAAGCTCTACGTAGTGGCGGATTATCTCGGGGGCTGTACCCGTGATGGTCCTGTCGGAAACACGGCGAAGCTCTACCGCGTCGTCTGCTATAAGTCTGTGTCCGCGCTTTACAAGCTCGATTGCCGTCTCGCTTTTACCTACACCGCTGTCACCCAAGATAAGCACGCCCTCACCGTAAACCTCTACGAGTACACCGTGACGGGTAATGCAGGGAGCAAGATAAACGCTGAGCTTTGAGATGAGCGCCGCCATAAACTCACTTGTGGCACGCTCTGTCTGTAAGAGCGGAATATCAAACTCGTCCACCATCTCAAGCATAGTTTCACAAGGCTCAAGTGAGGTTGAATATACGATAGCTATAGGCTCACGACACATAAACTGTCTGAGTCTTTTCTGTCTCATTTCAAGGGGAAGCTCGGCAAGATAATTATACTCGGACTTACCGATTATCTGTATACGGGAGGGCTCAAAATGCTCGAAAAAGCCTGTCAGGGGAAGTCCGGGACGGTTGATATTGGCATTGGAGACCACAACCTCCCTCTCGGGCATATAGTAGGTCTTGAGATTAAAATCATTTATCAGGGTCTTTAATAAAACGGTCTGCTTTGCCATATCCTTATTCCTTTCCTGTTAAGAATTTTATTGCGCGTTCAACGGCGTCCTTGGAGTCCTTCCAAGGCTCGTTTTCGTATCTGTAATCAAACTTTTTGCAGAACCAGCTTACGTCCTCTCGAAGCTTGTCAAAGTATGCCATTTCAACTCCGCTTACGGTTTCGTAGAAATCACCGAAGCGTTTTTTGTTGACGTTACGCTGTCCCGCCTCCACAAACTTACGGTAATGGTCAAGGCAGAAATAGGGCTGTTTCTTTATCTTGTTTTTGAAATCAGGGTCCTCATCCCAAAGAAGAGCGGCATTGATAAACACGCGTTCCATGGTATGCTCGATACGCTCACAAACGTAACAGCTGTCCTTTAATTTTTCTATTCTGCCCACGGCTTTGGAGCCCTTACCGGAAAAGAGATCAACGATACCGCCCTTCATATCATTTCTTAATTCGTCAAGGTGGCTCTCAAGCATCAAAGCCATACCGAGACGGTTTTTCATATTAAACATTTTCTCATAATGCTTATGGCAAAAACCCTTTTCATTAGTCTGTATACGGGTATCAGGCTCCATCATGGATGCACCGAGAATTATATCAAGCTGATCGTGTTCAAATCTCTCATAGAGAGCACAGAAGGGACAACCTAAGCTGTGATCCTCACCTGCGGCATCAAATGCCTCATTTATGGGAATAGTATATATTTTCTCAGACATTTTTGTACCTCTCGTAATAAAAAAGATATTGTTGACTAAGTCCTCTGTAGTCCCCTAAGGTGTTTATATCAAGTCCCTCGGGATAGTATTTTTCAAGAACACGCTTTATCCACACGTCAACGGGAAAGGTGTCCAGCTTATTCAGTCCGAAAAGAGCAACACAGGATGCAACCTTAAGTCCAACGCCCTTGATTGTTTGCAACTCACAAAGGACTGTATCGGTATCAAGCTTTTTAAGAGCTTCAAGGTCTATCTGCCCTTCGGCAACCTTGGTTGCCGCGTCGTATATGTAAGCGGCGCGGAAGCCTGTTTTCATCTCACGGAGCTTGTCCACACCAAGCTCAACTATGGCTTGGGGAGTAGGAAAAGCATAGCCGTCCTCAATTTTTTCTCCGCATTCACGGCAGAGAGCTTCAACCAGCTTCTTTATACGTGGAATGTTGTTGTTCTGTGAGATAATAAATGAAATAAGGGTCTCAAACGCATCCTGACGCAGTATTCGGATACCTTTACCTGCCTCGATTGCTTCTTTGATAATGACATCCCTGCCAAAATGACCTTCGATATCAATATTCATCTTATCATAGTCAAGATCAAGGGACAGAAAATCAAAAAGATTTTCATCAAAATCGACCTTTGATGTGTTATATATTTTCACCGTATCTTCGCTTTCCTGTGTAAAGCGGTATTTTCTGCCGCGGTAGATTCCCGCAACCCCTCCCTCGGGATCAGGGTCAAAGCGAAAACATTGTCCGCAGTCGAAGATCTTTTCTACGGAAAAACAGCTCAATTCACTTAATTCTATATGGTTTTTGTATTCTTTTATTTTCATTTCAATGTAGATTTTCGCCCGCGAAAATCCTCCTTAATTCTGCATTCTGCATTCTGCACTCTGCATTTTACAAAGGTCCGCCATAGGACAACTATCACACTTCGGCGCTCTTGCAGTACACCATTCCCGTCCGAACCACACCATACGGTGACAAAAGTCCACCTGCTTGTTCTTTGGAATAATGGGAATAAGAGCCTTTTCCACTTTGTAGGGATTCTTTTCTCCCTTGGAACAAAGTCCCATCCTTCCTGAAAGCCTGATACAATGGGTATCGGTAACGATCGATGGAATACGGAATATATCACCTAAAAGAAGATTGGCTATCTTTCGTCCCACACCGGGAAGCTCAAGCAGCTCCTCCATAGTCTGAGGAAGCTCTCCGTTATACCTTTCCGAAACTATCTTACAGCAGGCAGAAATATTTTTCGCCTTGGTCTTATAGAGACCGCAAGGCTTAACAAAGTCCTCTATGGTCTCAACCTCTGCCTGTGCCATAGCCTCAAGAGTGGGAATATGCTTGAACATCTCTTCACAGACGATGTTTACCCTCTTATCTGTACATTGCGCCGAGAGGATACCCATAACAAGGAGCTTCCAGGGCTCGCCGTTATACTCAAGGGCACATTCTGCCGAAGGGTAGAGCTCTTCAAGTCGCTCTACGATGGCAAGAGCCCGTTCCCGCTTAGTCATTGAGCCGGGGAATAGGATCGCGGAGCAGAACGTCGAATATCTTACGGTTTTCGATTATCATACCCAGACCCTCGATAGCACATTCGGTTGAATTAGCACATATCTGTACGGGAATCTCAAGGGTCTCCTCCATCAGGGTCTTGATGCCGCCGTCAAGAGCACCGCCGCCTGTAAGAAGGATACCTCTGTCACGAACATTCTTAAGGATAGGCTCGGGGAGCTTGTTGACAATAGCCGCAACGTTGGCAACCAGATAAACCGCAAAGGGCTTCATTATCTCCACGGTCTGAGTGGAGTTTATGGAAAGGTCACAGGGCAGACCTGTGACGAGATCTATACCCACAAAATCATAACCGCCCACCGAGTATGAAGGATGAACAGAGCCGATGGTCTCACGGATGGTTCTTGCCATACGCTCGGTGATAGAAGCATTGTATTCGTTCTTAATATATGCAATGATTGCCTGATCTAACTTGTTACATCCGTACTGCACGGTTCGGGAAAGCTTGGTAACACAGCCCTTGACTATACCTATCTCGGAGTTTGCAGCCCCTATATCACAGAGCAGAAGTTCCTTTTCGTCATTTAGGGGCGCGCCCGAGCCCATAACGCAAACCGTTGGCAGATCAACGCATTTTACATCCTTTACTCCCGCATCAAGAAGCATCTCGACGATGGCAGAAACGTCTGCACTGCTCTGAGCGCCGTGGCTTGCAAAGATGACCTCGGGACGGCGGACTCCCGTCTTCTTGATTGCGCGCTCGATTATCATAGCCATTCTTTCATAATCGCTGACGTTTCCCTGATAGATATGGGTTATAAGATCAACGGCACCCGGGGTCTTGTTATAGAGATTGATAGCCTCCTGACCTATGGCAAGGTGCTCCTGTGTGTAGGTATCCACCGCTACCGCGTTGGGCTCGCGGACAACTATTCCTCTGCCCTGGTGGTACACGGTGGTAACATTGCTTCCGAAATTTATTCCTAAGGTTCTGCTCATTTCAGATCTCCTATATCAAATTCTTTTATAAATATTTCTTTAAGTAATTCTGTGGGAAGTCCTATAACATTGTTAAGGCTTCCGTCTATAGCCGAGACAAATCTTCCCGCCTCGCCCTGAATTCCGTAAGCTCCTGCCTTGTCCATAGGGTCGCCGGAGTTTACATATTCCCATATTTCCGTATCGGTCATTTCTCTGAAAATAACCTTGGTCTCACCGCAGGCTGTAATACTTTTATCCTTACTCTTAACGGTAATTCCTGTATATACGCTGTGAGAATTTCCCGAAAGGGATTTTAACATATCAAAGGCGTTTTGCGGATCCGTGGGCTTACCCAGAATCTCATCGTCCAGAGCCACCACCGTGTCTGCCGCTACGAGGATATCATCCTCGGCAAGCTCATACGTATAGGCATCCGCCTTTCTCTTGGACAATACCTCCACAAACTTGTCGGGGGTAAGCTTTTCTTCTATCGTTTCGTCTGCATCCGTGGGACAAACCACGGGGGTTATGCCAAGCTCACCCAAGAGCTCCTTTCTTCTGGGGGATGCAGAGGCTAAAATATAATTCTTCATTTGATCCTTCTTATTCCGTTATTTTTGGGTGTGTGCTTTTCGTATGCCGAAATTACCGTCTTTACCTCTTCTCTCGTTTCGGTGGAAAAGATAAAGTGACGGTTATTGATAAATGCGTTTTTAAGCTCCTTTTCGCGGTCAAGCATATATGTGACCTGTGAATTAAAAAGTATATCCCTTCCCGCTTCGGTTATAACGGGGAAGCGTGCATTCTTTCGGTCTCGGAGCTCCTTTGTTCCAAGTCTCTTTTCAAGGAGCATAAGGGGCTGTGCACCGTAGATGATGACTGACTTTTCTACTATTATATCCCTTATCTGAACCAAAGTAAGCTCAGGGGAGAGAATTATATCCTCTATACCCAACTCAAGTAAAGCCGCAGCAGAGCGTGAATTAAAGGCGTTAAGCCTGAAATCTCCGTGGATATGAGCACCGCTCTGCCTTGCAATATCAAGCTGACCGATATTGGTTATCATTATATGCTCGGGACAAAGCTGCTTTACCTTGTCTATGACCTTCTGCTTGTAGGCATCATATATAACGGGAGGCAGCAGCACTCCGTTTGCCTTCCTCGGATCATAAATATCAAGGGGCAGATAAACTATATCAAAGGGATTATCCTTCGGGATAGTATCGGGATTATAAAACCTTGCCGACAGACACCTTTTAGCTTTTTCCTTCGGGTAGTCGGATAAAGTGATCTCACCGTCAAAGCGTCTGTTATAAGGTGGAATTTCTTCCTTTGGCTCAGCTTCGGTCTGTTTTTTAGCAGAGCGGTAGGTGGCAGCCTTGTCTGCTTCGCTTCTGATACCGTTCATCGCCTTTGAGATCTTACCTACGTAATATCCGTCGGTAAAGCCGCTGAGGG
>JAFQHD010000123.1 GCA_017398145.1 Clostridia bacterium | reverse complement strand
GTTTTTCTCCATCCTTGCCTTTGAATGGTGGAATCATACCACGATATCAATGAAATGTCAATACCGGAACTTGCCGGTGTAATGTGTTAAAGTTTATTTCGGATGATCTTGCCGATATCCCCTAAAGCCAAGGCACCTAGGAGCGCATCGCTTACCGCGTGGCAGAGCACGTCCGCGTCAGAGTGACCTAACAGTCCCATTTCGTGTTCTATCTCTACACCGCCGAGGATGAGCTTGCGTCCTTCGGCAAAGCGGTGAACGTCATATCCGTGACCTATACGTATATCCGTCATATTTTCATCTCCTTAAGAAGCGTCTGGGCTATATGTATATCCTCAGGTGTGGTTATCTTTATGTTACGGTAACCGCAATCCACCATTTTCACCTTAGAACCCAAAAATTCCACAAGAGCGTTGTCGTCGGTGGCCTCATATCCTAAGCGCAGAGCATAGAATGCAGCTGCTCGGTAGAGGTCGGCACGGAATATCTGAGGTGTCTGAGCCATCCATACCCGTGCTCGGTTGGGGGTGGATACCACAAAGCCCTCCGAGTTCGTTATCTTTACCGTGTCCTTGGCGGGTGCGGCGGCACTTGCTGCTTCATGGCATCTTGCCTCCCAGAGCACCTTTTCGATGTTCTCGGGGGTCACAAGGCATCTTGCACCGTCGTGTATGGCGACAAAATCGCAGTTGTCGTCTATTACCTTGAAGCCGTTCAATACAGACTGCTGTCTCGTGTCCCCGCCTACTACCACTCTTCTTATCTTTTTAAGCGAATATTTATTTATAAATTCCTTGTATACAGCCTTTTCCTCCGCCTTTGCGACGATGACGATATCCTTGATGCATTCGGCTTTTTCAAAGGCAAGAATAGTCCTTACCACTACGGGAATCCCGTCAAGCTCCATCATCTGCTTGGTGGTAGAGCTTCCCATACGGCTACCGCTTCCGCCTGCCACGATTATGGCGGTAACGTGCCTTGCAGGTCTTTTAGGCAGGAACTGTTTAAGTAAACTTTTTAGCTTCATTTATTACTCCAATGCTTTAATAAACCTATTGTATCACATTTTTTTTATTTTGTACAGATAATTAAAAAAAGTCTTAAATTTAGATTGAAATATTATAATAAATATGATACAATATATACGGAGAAATATTACTTGGAGGATACAATGACAAGGTTTTTTAACTGGATAGGTAATTTATGGATCTATTTCATAAATCAGATAAAGGCTATGGGTATAGCCGATATTATAGATATACTTTTAGTATCGGTGCTTATATATTATATTTACAAATTTATCCGTGAGCGCCGTGCGGGAAAGCTTGCGGTAGGTATAGGTGTTCTTGCGATAATAATGGTACTAAGCAATGTTTTCGAGTTTGCTGTGGTCAGCTATTTTATGAAGAACATATTCCAGGTCGGTCTTATTGCCGCCGTTGTCATTTTCCAACCCGAGCTTCGTTCATTGCTTGAGAACGTGGGCGGCGATTCTATCAAGGGTCTTCGCAGTATAGGTGAGGATAAGGAAAATCAGCAGACTATCCTCTTCATCAACGAGCTGTGTGAGGCGGTGGGCGAGATGTCTATGTCAAAGACGGGCGCGCTTATCGTTATCGAGCAGTCCACCAAGTTAGGTGATATCATCTCCACAGGTACTGTCATAAATGCAGACACATCCTCTATGCTTCTGCGTAATATCTTCTTCAACAAGTCTCCTCTCCACGACGGTGCGGTGGTCATCCGCGATCAGCGCGTTCACGCGGCAGGATGTCTTCTGCCCCTTGCTACTAAGAACAATATCACAAAGGAGCTTGGCACACGCCACCGTGCTGCCATAGGCGCAAGCGAGGCAAGTGATGCCCTTGTAGTGGTGGTATCCGAGGAAACGGGAACCATATCTCTTGCCCACAAGGGTCATATGCACCGCGGTTACGATGCGGTAAGGCTTAAGGCTAAGCTTGACTCTCTGCTGGTCGAGGATAAGACAAAGAAAAAATCCATTATAACCAAGAAAAAGAGCACACAGGAATAACGGAAGGGAGGAAATGATATGGCAGACAGAAACGACAATGTGGTTCTGGGCGCAAACGAAGAAGCCGCGCGCAAAAAAGGACATAATATTCTCCCTAAGATAATCTCGGTGCTACTGGCGTTTATTCTTTGGTTTTACGTTATGACGGTGGAAAGTCCCATAAATCAGGAGGTCTTTCGTTCTATTCCCATAGAGGTACTGCTTCCCTCAAGCGGTGAGCTGTCCATATATTCGGGCTACAACGTGACCGTGGACGTTACCGTCAGCGGTAAGAAGAGCGACCTTAATCAGATATCAGCCGAGAGCTTTAAGGCTACTGCCGATGCTACGGCATATACACAGGCAGGTAAGTATTCTGTGCCCGTTGATATAGAGGTGCCCGGCGGATTTAACCTTGTGGATAAGTCTGTCAACCTTCTATCCGTTTATCTTGATGCCAAGGCTACCTCCTCGGTACCGGTACAGATCAAGCTTACCGAGTATACCCTTGCAGAGGGTCTTGAGCTTGGCGGCGATAACGATATCGAGAAGAGCGTCAGCGAGATCTTTCTTTCCGGACCCAAGTCAATACTTGATACCATCGAAGCAGCCCTTGTTACCGTACCCTGCGGCAACGTAAGCTCCTCTATACGTGCTTCCGGCAACGTACAGCTTCTTGATGCTTACGGTTCTGTGGTGACCAATCCCTATGTAAGCGTAGGCACTTCTGCCGTGGACGTCAGAATACCCGTATTTATGACCAAGGAGATAGAGCTTAAGGTCGACTTTAAAAACAAGCTTCTTAACTCCTCCAACAGTAAGGTGGAGATCTCTCCCTCTGCCGTTAAGGTGAGGGGCTCCGTAGAGACCCTTTCTGTCCTTGAACATCATGTTATATCCACTATCGACGAAAAATCTCTTACCGCGGATAAGCTCAGTATCCCGCTTACTCTCCCTGAGGGAATAAGCTGTGTTGACGGTACCGAAGCCGTGGACGTGACCATCACACATACGGGTACGACGACCAAGATCCTGAGCGTTGAGGATATCAAGGTGGTAAATCCGAACGATTTCAAATATACGCTTTCTCTTGATACCGTAAATGTTACCCTTCGAGGCAAGACCGATGAGCTGTCAAAGATAAGTGCGGAGGATATCACCCTGACGGTAGATCTCTCCGAGCTTAAGGAAGGTGCGGGAAGCGTTACTCTTCCCGTAAAGGTGGAGGTCTCGGATACATATGCCAAGAGCGTGTACGAGCTGGGCGAATACAATATGGTGGTAACCGTTAAATAATGAAAACAATAGTATTTAAGAATATACGACTGCCTTATACTGCCCATATGGGCGAGGCAGTCGATATTGCCCTAAAAAGGGCAAAAGGGGCGGGTATTAAAATAAGCGACCCCTATATATATAAACGCTCCGTTGACTCAAGACGTAAGGATGATATACTCTTTGTTTATTCTGTTGCGGCTGTCTGCGAGAGGGTAAGCGAAAAGCAGCTAAAGAAGACATACTCAATTCTTGAAAAGGAAGGCTGGGTAACGACTGCAGAGGTTAAGGAAGATATTTCGTCAAGACCTGTGGTCTGTGGGTTCGGTCCTGCGGGTATGTTTGCAGCCCTGCTTTTATCCGAGCAGGGGTACAGACCTATCGTTCTTGAGCGGGGCTCGGATGTCAAGGCGAGAGCCGAAAAGGTAGAGACCTTTATGAAGACGGGTGTGCTTGACACGAGCTGTAATATCCAGTTCGGCGCAGGCGGTGCGGGGACGTTTTCTGACGGAAAGCTTGTTACCCGTATCTCCGATCCTGCCTGCAGATATGTTTTTGAAAGATTGGTGGAGTTCGGTGCTCCGAAGGAGATAATGTACGACGCCAAGCCCCATATCGGTACCGATAAGCTTTTAGGCATAGTTGATGCAATTTCCGAGAGAGTGAAGGCTTTGGGCGGCGAGATATATTACGATACGACACTCAGAGCTATTAATAAAACTAACGGACATATAAGCTCTGTCACTACAGACAAGGGTGAGATAGAGTGCGGAGCCTTGATATTGGCTATCGGTAACTCGGCAAGAGACACCTACAGATATCTTATGAGTGAGAATTATGTTGTAGAGCCTAAGCCTTTCTCTGTGGGTGTACGTATAGAGCATTTAAGAGAGGATATCGACAAAGCTATGTACGGCGACCATGCGGGAGACCCCATATTGGGGGCAGCGCCCTACGCCTTTTCAAAAAGGGTAGGGGAGGATGCGGTCTATACCTTCTGTATGTGTCCCGGAGGCGAGGTCATAGCAGCCGCCTCCGAGGAGAATGCCGTAGTTACCAACGGTATGAGCCGTTACGCCCGTGACGGGGTGAACTCCAACGCCGCCGTGGTGGTATCCGTCCGCTCTGACGACCCCATAGCTTATCAGGAGGCACTTGAGAAAAGAGGCTTTATGGCAGGCGGAGGCGGATATTACGCACCCTGTCAGTCGGTGGGGGATTTTCTTGACGGAAAAGCCCATAAGCTCCCAAATCGCATAAGACCCACGTATATGGGGGGAAAGGTAAGAGAGTACGACCTTAACGACCTATTTGAGAGCCGCATATGCGATATGCTTAAATTAGGTATCACCGCCTTTAACGGAAGCCTTCACGGCTTTGCGGCAAGGGATGCCGTACTTACGGGTCCCGAGACCAGAACCAGCGCACCCGTAAGGATAACGAGGAACGAAGGATATTTAGCTCTCGGTACGGATAATCTCTACCCTTCGGGTGAGGGAGCGGGCTATGCCGGAGGTATCACCAGCGCGGCTGTAGACGGACTTCGCTGTGCCTGCGCTCTTATTTCGAGATATAAGAGGGTATAAACCTGCACAATTTTTGGTAAGTACTTGCATTTTACTGCTAACTTATGTTATAATATACTTTACCTTTGAATGCAGTTCAGAGGTCGAAAAAGATAAAAATCACTCACATAGATTAGGAGACTCCCCATGAGAAGATGGCAGTTTGCTTATGACAACAGAATAGATGAAGCTGCCGTCGGTGCTTTATGCAGTGAGCTTGATATACTCCCTGCCACCGCAAAGCTCTTATGGCAGAGAGGCTACACCACCCCCGAGCTTGCGGGCAGATTTATCAGAAGCGAGGACAGCTTCTTCCACGATCCCTTTCTTATGGCGGATATGGATAAGGCTGTAGAGAGAATCCTTCTTGCCCTTGATAAAGGTGAGAAGGTAATGATATTCGGTGACTATGACGTGGACGGAGTTACCTCTGTGTCCACCCTTTACCTTTTCCTTTCTTCGATAGGTATAAGCTGTGACTATCATATCCCCAGCCGTATCGGCGAGGGCTACGGTATCAGCACTCCCGCCATAGACCAGATAATAGATGACGGCTATACCCTAATGATATCGGTTGATACGGGTATTACCGCCTGTGCTGAGATAGAGTATGCCGAAGAGCACGGACTTGAGACCGTAGTCACCGACCATCACGAGTGCCACTCGGATATTCCGAGGGCTGTGGCGGTGGTCAACCCCAAGCGGCCCGACTGTGCTTATCCCTTTAAGGAATTGGCCGGTGTCGGCGTTGTATTCAAGCTGATAACCGCCCTTCGTATGAGGCTTAACCGGAGGGCAGGCAGAGACGAAAACCCCTTCCGCAGTATCTGTAACGAATATGCGGATCTTATAGCAACGGGCACTATTGCGGACGTAATGCCCTTAGTGGACGAAAACCGACTTATCGTAAGCATGGGTCTGCGCCTTATGGAGAAATCCCCCAGACTCGGTATCTCAGCTCTCTTAGACAAGGCGGGCGCAGGTAAGAATAAGCGTATAACCTCCTCCACCATAGGCTATACTTTAGCTCCCCGTATCAATGCGGCAGGCAGACTGAGCGAAGCGTCCATTGCCTGTGAGCTTATGCTCAGTAAGGAACGCAAAGAAGCAGATTCTCTTGCAGAGACCCTGTGCGACTTCAACGAGCAGCGCCGTTGTGAGGAGAACGCCATAGCCAAGGAGGCGGCAGAGATGATAGCCACTGACTATGATTTTGAGAGTAATCCCGTTATCGTGCTTGCCAAGGAAAACTGGCATCACGGCGTTATAGGAATAGTTTCATCCAGACTTACCGATAAATACGGACTTCCCACCATACTGGTGTCCTTTGACGAGGACGGCATGGGCAAGGGAAGCGGCAGAAGCGTTAAGGGTCTTAACCTTGTAGAGGCTCTGTCCGCTGTCAGCGACACGCTTGAGAAGTTCGGAGGCCACGAGCTTGCGGCAGGACTGAGCGTTAGGAGAGAAAACTTCGATGCCTTCTGTAAACGCATAAACGAATATGCCTGTGAGCATTTCGACCACGACGCACATTCTCCCACCTGTACGGCAGATCTTGAGCTTGACAGTGAGGATATAGATCTGCGTCAGGCAAACGAGCTTTTCCTCCTTGAGCCCTTCGGCACAGATAACCCGGCTCCCGTGTTCGTTATCTGCGATGCTACCGTTGCCGAGATAAGAGGCATCGGCGCAAACAAGCACAGCCGTATAGGTATCACCAAGGGCAACCGTGCCTTTGGCTGTGTATATTTCGGAATGTCTCCCGAGGAAGCTTCCTTCAAAAAGGGGGATAAGGTGGACGTGGTATTCTCACTTGAGATAAACGAATATAAGGGCATCACCACCCCTCAGATAAATATCCGTCATATACTCCCCGACCGCAAAACCGTAGAGAAGTATGAAGGTCAAAAGCAGCTGTACCGTCAGATAAAGAACGGTGCTCGTTATAAGATCACCGATGAGATATTACCCTCCCGCAAGGAGTTTGCGGCGCTTTATACCTATATCAAGCGCTGTGAAAAGAAGGGAATGTTTACTTTAAACGAGCTTATCTCCCAGGCAGGTCTTACGGGTGAAAACAGAATATGCAAGCTGAGATTTATGCTTGACGTGTTCACCGAGATGAAGCTTCTTACGGTAGATAAGTCGGAGGATGACTTTGAAGTCAAATATAAGATAACTCTCCGCTTTGTACGCGGAAAGGTCAATCTTGACAAATCGATAGTTTTACAGAATCTAAGATCAAAACAGGATAAATAACATGGAAGACAAATATGCTCCGATAAGTAAATTACTTCTTGCCCTTGAGAAAACAGGTAAAAAGTACGATATCGAAAAGATCAAAAAAGCATATCTCCATGCTGCCGAATTCCACGAGGGACAGTTCCGCCAGAGCGGCGAGCCCTTCGTATACCATCCAATAGCGGTAGCGGAGATAGTCGCTACCCTTGAGCTTGACACAGACTCAATCTGTGCAGCACTTCTTCACGACACCGTGGAGGACTGCGGCGACAAGGTGGACGTAGGTGCCATCCGCCGTGAATACGGTGAAGAGGTGGCTATGCTGGTTGACGGGCTTACCAAGCTTGTGCAGATCCCCTTTGAGGATAAGGAGGATGAGCATGTAGAAAATCTAAGAAAGATGTTCCTTGCCATGTCCAAGGACATCCGCGTTATCTTTATCAAGCTCTGTGACCGCCTCCACAATATGCGTACCCTCTCGGCAAAGCGTCCCGAAAAGCAGAGGATAACTGCTCTTGAGACCATGTACGTTTACGCTCCTCTTGCCCACCGTCTCGGTATGCAGCGAATCAAGCAGGAGCTTGAAAATATTTCGCTTTCCTATCTTGACCCCATAGGCTACGGACAGGTCAAGGAGGATATAGAAAAGCGTTACGGTCAGAGCCGTGACTTCATAGAGAATGCAAGAAACTCTATTACCGACAAGCTGGAGGAAGCCAAGCTCAAGTATTCCCTTGAAGGACGAGTCAAGACCGTATATTCCATATATAAGAAGATGTTTGAGCATAACAAGAGCTTTGAGGAGATCTTCGACTTTTATGCTCTTCGTATAATCGTAGATACCGAGCTTGAGTGCTATACCGTGCTTGGTATAATCCACGATATGTTCAAGTCTGTTCCCGGCAGATTTAAGGACTATATCTCTACCCCGAAGCCCAATATGTACCGTTCTCTTCATACCACCGTTATCGGCAGAGACGGTATACCCTTTGAGGTACAGATACGTACTTGGGAGATGCACCGTATCGCTGAGTACGGCTTGGCAGCTCATTGGAAGTACAAGACTGGAGCCGAGAGCCGTGCCGAGATAGACCAGAAGCTTCAGTGGGTGTCTAAGCTTATCGACGTTGAGGATGAGACCAACGACCACGATGAGTTTATGCACGCTCTTAAAATAGATATATTCCACGACGAGACCTTTGTGTTCACACCCAAGGGCGACGTTATAACCCTGCCTCAGGGCTCCACCGTTATCGACTTTGCCTATGCTATCCATTCGGCTGTAGGTAACAAGATGGTGGGAGCAAAGATAAACGGTATGATAGTTCCTATCGACCGTGTTCCTCAGAACGGTGAGATCGTTGAGATACTTACCTCCAACGCCTCCAAGGGACCCAGCCGAGACTGGCTTAAGATAATCAAGACGGGCGAGGCAAGGACCAAGATAAGACAGTGGTTCAAGAAGGAAAAGCAGGCAGAGAATATCCTTGTGGGAAGAGCCGAGATAGACAAGGAGTTTAAAAAGTTCAACCGTCCTTATACCGATGAGCAGCGTGAGGAGATACTTTCAAATGTTTCTTCCCGTATAGGCATACAGAGTGTTGAGAGCCTGTATAACACCATAGGCTACGGCGGTTTAAGCATGAACAAGGTAGCCTCCAAGCTCCGCGACGAGTTTGACCGTATAGTCAAGCCGATAGTTACAGAGCCTGTAGAGGTGGATATAGAGAGCCTTAATAAGCAGGCTACGCAGCGTAAGACCAGCAAGAGCGGCGGTGTCATCATCGACGGCGTTGACG
>JAFQHD010000014.1 GCA_017398145.1 Clostridia bacterium | reverse complement strand
TTTGTTGTTGAGATTGTATATGATAACCCCGTTGCTAACCGTGGTTTTTTGTTGGCAACGTCTATAACTTTAGCATACAATATCGTAAGTTCTTTTTGTATTTGTAAACCAAACACAAAAAGAAGACTTGTTCCCTCTTTTAAGAACATGGTCTTCTTTTTTTATTCTCTGTATTTATTGGTGTATTTATTAATAGTGTATTTGGGATATTATATAAATTTAAATATATGTATATTAGAAAATTAGAATTGGTACTCAGGTGCATGTATTATTTTTAAAAAAGTATTGTATTCAGTGACAGTAAGCTCTTTTTTGTATGAAAATATTTTATAATTATTTTCGTTAGAATTTTCTTGCAAAACCATAGGTGAATACTTATAACTGTTTTCTACAAACCCTTTTTTTATATAAAACTTTTTCAACCTTATGTTTTCCGAAACTTCTACAATTATTGTCTTGTTACTTAAAATACATGTATCTAAAAGTCTGCTTCCGATATTTTTATTTTGTTCATTTTTTGAAACGCATAGATATTCGATAAAACGATAATTATGAAAATCCCACCATAGCATTTCACCAATAATTATACTATTATTTATACAATATGATATATAATATTCGTTAGATAAAAATGCAGCTTTCTGTGAAACTTCCGTCCTTAGTTCATTATTTTTAAAATGTTCATTTAACATTTTTAAAACCTGAATCATATTACTATTAGATAATTTGCTTGTTTTTTCGACAATTATTTTCATTTTCTTTCATATATCCATTTAACTATTCTATCTGTTAATTCTTTTTCAACGCCAATCAAATCATGATCCGCCTCTAAATCCAAAACAGAAGTAAAAGTTTTAAATTTGTTATTCAAGTATTCAGCCATTTTATAATTGGGACAAAATAGCAAACCGTCCTTTTTCCCTAAAAAAGCAAATACATTAATATCTATATAAAACTCAGGTGATAATTCCATATTTAAATTTGTAAATGCACTTCCTCTTAAAATACTTAAAAGGGTTCTTTTTGTTACAGGAATCTTATATACCCAGTCTAGATCAGTTCCTTTTGCTCCATAATCATTATAATTTGCCCAATCTAAATTATCATCTTCACAAATCATTTTATTTTTTTCAAACATTGAAGTTTCCAATCTATTAATCTGTTCGTCAATAGTTTCAGGCGAAATCCATCGAGAGTGTATTGCATAACTATCAGTTGGAGATAATAATATTAAATCATAAGTGTGGGGAAACTTCAATGAATACTCTATAATTTTATCACAGCCCAAACTATGTCCTTGTAATAGAATATCTTTATAACCCAAGCTGTTTACAAATTCTAAAGCAGCGTCAATATCAAGTTGTGAGTCTTCGTAATTGGCGACTGAACCACCAACATATTTCATTTTAGTTCCAAAATACCCTTCTGCTAATCCATCGTGGGCTGATAGATTAATACTCAAAAAGTCTATTCCATTTTCACAATATATTTTAGACATATACCATATAAACTTGTTTTGATAAAAATTCCCTAAGCTACCATGTATATGTACCACAATTCTATTATTAACATGTTTTTTTATACTAGTATCATTAAAAGAGGATTTTTGAAATAGTATACCTATAATTTCGTAATCATTTTTAGCTTTGAAAGAAACTAATTTTCCTAATCCGCTTTCCATAGCTTGTCACCCTTTTCTTATGCTTTGTACATTACTAAAAAAATCTTTAGGGGAGATAGATTTACCATTAGCAATTGTGCTTGGATTAGTTTTCGTCATGGCAGAAAACGTCCAAATTTCATCAAAAAGTTCCGTATAACGTTTGATTTTTTGGTCATCTTTATAATATATCCCAGAGTAGGGTATTAATTTTTCTACAACAAATAGTATTTTTGATCCATAAATACCAAAATCAAGACTAGAGGTTGGAATTTTATTATTTTTACACACCTCAATAAAATCTCTTTGTAATATATATTTACACTCATATTTTTTATTAGCAGAGTAAAAATCGAACAATTTTTTTAATTGCTCATTGTCAAGTAAATCTTCATTTGGTATTATTACTAAAATCTCAATAGCAGAAATTTCATTAGATTGTGTTTTTTCATACATAGCTTCGAAAAACTTTTTATCTTCTGGGGTCGGGATAATGTCGTCTTTAAAATCAATAATAGGAAATGTCATTTTTACAGTTTTATCTTTTGTAACATTAAGAGCTTCAAAAACGCCGTTGACATTTATAACATAATCAGATGATATTTCAATTTTTTTATCAATAGAAGCTTCTCTTGATAAAGAATGAAGATTATCTATGCTTTTAGAACATGTTACAAGAAATAAGTCTTCAGAACCATGGCTATCACGAATAATATTTGAAAAATATTCGTTTATCTCCTGTAGCTTTAAAGTATATGGATTTGTTGTTTTCAAAAAGTTATTTTCTTCTTTTTGGGCAAATCGTATTTTATTAATATTCCATACTAAAAAAGCGAATTCTGAGGATAAGAAGATTAAAAAAGCAGTAGTTATACATTCATATAAATTAAATCCATATATATATGTAACTATTGCCGAAATAACAGAAAATGTAATTGATACAAATAATGATACCATATTCTTACCCCCCTATTAATCTGACATAACCCACCATTGTTTAAAGAAAACACATTTATGATTATCATTAAACTGTAAATAATATATACCATCCATTTCATATAATTGTTTATCTCGAGAATCTTTATATTTAAAATACCAGTGTAAAATAGCAATATTATCATCACAAATAATAGGATCAACTTTTAGAATTATGTCTTCTTGATAAACAATATCTTCCCATAGTTTGAGTATATTTTCGATTCCACATGTAGCAACACCTAATGGTACTTCATAATACTCATTAGTATCGGCGAATATTTTTTTTATTTCAGTAAAATCTTTTTTCTTCCATGCTTTTACAAATGTGTTGATCCACTCAGTTATAAAAATATTATTCATATTATTCTCCTTGTTTGTTGTGGCAAATATAAATTTTTAATCTGCCATAATACGGGCTTCTAATTTCATCTTCAAAACAATCTATAATTACTAAGTGTTTTAGATATGGTTTGCTTACTTCATTCCATGGTTGACCATAATACCATATACAATTTTCCGGAGTAATCAAATGAGATTTCTCGATATACTTAATTAATCTTTTCTCATTAGCAAAACTCTTTTTTAAACAATTATAAAATCTTGTAGTATCAATAATACCAACATTTAAAAGTTCACTACAAAACAGAGCTTCACAAGAAAAGTCGTTTACGGTTCTAAGGTTTATTGGCAAAGTATTGTATTTTGTTTTAAGTTCGTTTATCGTTAAAAGTGGTAATTCGTTAGTTAATACTTTATCAATGAACACGCCTTCTTTTTTTAAAGAATTACTTATAGAGTGGTAAAAAACATCTCTATGTTCATAAGCAACATTACCCATTGTTAAATCAGATAAGCAAACATTAAATAAATTTTTATATATATGTATCTTATCAATCCAATCACCAACTATTACTGTTTCATTAGTATTAGGGTATATTTTCCACGAATCTAAGCTTTTATAAAAGGACATATTTTTTTCGAAAATATATACATTTGTAAAATGCATTTCATATAACAAATCTCTAAATTCAACAGTACTCCCCAAAACTGCAACCGGTTCATTACGATTATACTTGTTGATGATTTCTGAAATTCTATCTAGTTCGTTTCTACTAGGTCGAGAAGGAGGTAAAACATATTCCCAATTTGATAAAATATTATCCCAAGTATTCATTTTATGGCTCCAAACTGTTATAATAAGCTAAAGTTTTTTCATATGTCATATTCTCAAAAATCATCTTTTTTAAACTTAAAATAATTTTATCAGAATCATTTCGTCCAAAAACATTTCTACCAATGCTTACACCAGCTGCTCCAGCTATCATAGCTCCCTCAACCATTTTGAATAAATATGAAACTTCTATTTTATCTCCTCCAGCGATCAGTACTGGTTTTCCGGCAGCAGCTTGTACAACTTTTTTGAAAGATGATGAGGTGCCAGTATATTGTGTTTTAATTATATCTGCGCCTAATTCAAATGCAACTTTCACACAATGAGAAACCAAATCAGCATATTCATCAACATTTTTTTCTTTTAGTTCACTGTAATTTTGATCTATTATTTCCCCATTAGAGTTAGCAACTTCGCCTCTTGGATAAATTATTACCATCAAGGGTATTCCAAAGCAATCACTTTCTTCAGAAATTCTGCCCAAAATCTGAAGCATACTACTTTCATATTTACTAGACAAGTTTACATGAACCGCAATTGCATCAGCACCTAGTTTGATAGCATTTTTTACTGATGATGTCAATACTTTGTTAGTATGCTGAGAATTTATTGTGCTTGAAGTCAAATTTAAAATTGTCGGCATAGAATAATCACTAATAGACTTAAGTGTACCTTGATAAGATAATATTGCATTAGGGCGTGCATTTAGTATCTGATCCAATTTTTCGCCTAAATCATCTATTTCTGTTTTAACTCCAGATATAAGGTTATCATCTAAAGGAACAACTAAACATTTTCCAGTTTCACCAAATATTCTATATAATCTTTTCCTTTTACCCAAATTGTCAAATTGAAGATATTCCATAAAACTAACACCTGCCTCAACACAATCAAACTTTTATCAGCTTAATTATATCATATCTTCATTTCTATTTCAATTGTCAAAAGCAATAAAACTTAATGTGTTTTTTTATTTATAAAATAAATCTGTATAAAAGTATTAAACTGTTGTCCTATAAACACAAACTCAATTTATATTAAATGAGCAAAGTCGCAGACGAAAATTCTCCTGCGACCTTGTGATGAACAATATGTCTAAAGGTTGTTTGTTTTAATTCTGTTTAGTATATGTAAATGTACATAACGGACAAGGGGTTCGTAAGTTACGTCTCTCCTTCTAGGTTAGTAAACAACGAATCCAGTATATTTATATAAATGTCAATGACGGATGTGATGATCAAAATGGACCTCCAATGGACCTCCTAAGGTGTCAGATTTGTGCAAAATCAAGAAAATCCATTTCGTTAAGTAACCATCGAATTTGAATGGCACAAAGTGCCACAAACCCTTATATTTATTGACTTTTTCCGTGGTATGCAGTGCTTCGGATTGCCGTGTAATGCCGCATATTGCGCAATAGGACGTAAGACTCAAAATCCGGTCCTGGCGACAGGGTGCGGGTTCGACCCCCGCCGCCGGCACCAAAGCATTCAAACCCGAACCTTTTGCCGATCGGTGAAATGTTCGGGTTTGTTGTATCTCTAAAAACATCTTGATCGTTTTATCTGAAAATTAACATCAATGCTATGTTCCTATTCGTTAATTATTAATGCTTAAGTGATATGAACGAAAAAGCTGTAGGGTGAAAATACCCTACAGCTTTTTAATGTTTATTGATTATTTATTATTTATTAATACTTTGATTATCTGTCCTATCTAACAAAAAGTCGATACTTACATTGTAATAGTCTGATAATTTTACCAAAGTCTCCGCAGTTAACGGAATAATTCCGTTTTCATACTGTGAATAAGTGTTTTGGGAAACACTCAATACTTTTGCTATGTCCTTTTGCCTTAGATCCCTGTCTTCTCTGATTTCTCGAATATGTCTGAATTGCATAATAATCACCCCTGTGTTTATTATGCAATATCTGTGATACAGATATTGACTTTTATCTGTAATACAGATATAATTGCGTATGTAAATGTTTTACATGGGCATATAATTAATATAATGGGGTGATACGGTTGAATAATTTGAGATTGTTTAGAGAGCTTACCGGGATTGAACGTTCGATCATTGCAAGGCTCTTGAATATAAATATATATACTTATATGGGTTATGAAAATGAACGTCTGATATTGCCGAAAAGCATTGAGCTAATGATTGCCAAAATGTATAATATCGAAGTTGATGATATTTATTGTATCTCTGATTCATTATCCAAAGATACAGTAGCAAACTTAAAATGCGTATCTCTATTAGAAAAGAACAAACAAATTGAACTATTGATTTTCAATCTTACAGGAAAGAAATCAGCACGTTTAACATATAGAGAAATATCACAAATAAAAAACATGTACAAGGAATAACCACCGGTTTATGACCGGTGGTTATTGCTTTTTTAGAACTTTTTGTACTTTTCCATTGCTGCGGGAGCTTTTTCCTGGTGGAAAACAGTATTACAAGCACTATTTACAGAAATCACACCAATAAACAAAGCAATAGCCGGCAAAATCTTTGCCATTGAAAAACAAATCTTTTTAAACATGTTTTAATCTCCTTTCTAAAAAAGCTAATATAAGAGAAATATTGGCTGAAATTATACCGATACAAAAACTCAGCACATATATATTATTGGGCAGAACAAAACACAAAAAGAGTATAATAATTGTGGTAGATATAGAAAGAATTTTGCTTAATTTACTATAATGCTTATATTCATCTTCACTAAAACGCTTGTTTTCGTTATCAATAGGCGCAATAAAAATACTACATATCAAGCTTATAATGGCAATCGACATACATACTCCATTCCATAAAGACTGATTTAACAAGCGGATAGTTATAATAGCCAATATCAGATTAAAAGTGGTAAATATATTGCATAATAATACTGTCCTCGCATGATAACCACCAGAAATCTTTCTAAATAACATAAATCCAATATAGAAAACTATCGTATGTATTAACATATTAAATATAATTGCAACTATGAACATACAAAGATACGAGACTATTTGGGATATTAATTTTTCAAAACAATAAACATATATTTCAAAGTCGCTTTTTTTAATAATTGTTTTTTTTACATATCTATTTACAATTAGCGTTGCTAACTTGTTGTACACACAAACCTCCCTAAAAAGATGAAGTGGTAACAGTAATTACCACTTCAATATATAATATTACATTTATTAAGTCAAGGCAATGTGCTTATTCGTAGGTTTAAAATGCCTATTCGTTGAGCAATATCATGTTGAGTTCAAATGAATCGTTACTACATTCAATGTTAATATCCCCATTATATTTACTTGATAGTTCACGTATTCTAGGTATACCAAACCCGTGATTTTTCACATCAGTTTTATTTGTTGAAATATTGTTGGTATTTATTCTCTTATCCACAGTATTTTTTATTGATAAAACCAATTTTAAATCATCTATTAAAATAAATATTTCTATTCTCTTTTCGTTTTTTACTAGTTTAGCGCATGCTTCTATAGCATTATCTAGTGCATTTCCCATCAATACGCATAAATCAATAGGATCGATTGAAATTGTCCCGATTATATGTTCTTCATAAATAAATTGTATATTATGTTTTATAGCCTCATTTTTCTTTATTGTCAATATCGTATTTAATGCTACATCTTGAGAAATCGCACCTGTGCTTGATAAATCTAAGTCATTTAAGAGTAATTCTAGACTTTGCTTTGAACCCGACACGTCTCGGTTATTTATTTTTGATAATACCCCAATGAGTGAATTTTTAATATCATGACGTATCTTCGAAAAGTTTTCTTGTTCATTAATTATATCTTCATAATAATGTTTCTGCTCTTCAATCAAACGTTTTGATACTATTAAATCTTTTTCAGCATTATATAAATTGTTTATCTTATCAAAAATATAGAATATTAAAATATTTAAGAATAGCAGTAGCCATACAGACAATATTGTTATTATTCTCATATGCAACTGTTCTGCTATAAATATGTAATCTAATAAAATTATTGCTGCGAGAGTAGAAGATATGGATAAAATGCCAAAGTAAAAATAATACCATTTCCCAACATTACCCAATTTGTGATTCTTAATTCTAACAAAATGCACAATAGAAAATGATAAAATTTTTGAAATAAGAGTTCCGATTACTAAAAATGTATTTTGATCACTTGATGAAGTCTCGATTCCAAAAATCATTAGTAGTATAGCAACAATAATTTCTATTAAGCCTGGCAGGCAGAAAACCAATAACGAAAGTAAGATGTTTTTGTACCAATTGTTGTAATATGTAAAGGACAAGCAAATTATCATAAATATGATTATCGCGGATCTTATTGTTGATCCAGGCATAAATATTAAAACTGCCGACCAAATTATTGATAATCCTATTAAAGCAAGATTTCTTGATTTAAACTCTCTCTTTTCGGAAAAAGCCCCAAAGAAAAGACAATAAATATAAATAGCAGAAACAGCATTAAATACTTGGAATAATATCATCCAAATGTTCATAAATGAACCTCCTTCAAATATCGTGTATAGTATTTAATGACATCTGATTTCTTACGCACACTTATCATTAGTTTTTCGTTGTTATTTAAAGTAATATCAAGTTTAGAAATCTGTTTTATATACCGTGCATTAACTAAAACTGCTTGATTTATCAGTATAAAACCTGAGTTTTCAAGTCTATCAACCACATCCTTAACTTTACCGATCGTTTCATATTCATTGTCGGTACAATGAAAAATCAGATGTTTTCTGTAGTATTCGATATAAAGTATATCTTTTGTGTAAATAGAAATAACACCGTCTTTATGTGTAATGTTATATTTCTCATACAGGCGGTTAATTTTATTTTTAGCTTTTCTTAAAACTTCAAATAATTTATCTTTATCTATAGGTTTAAGTATATAATGCAACGGTTCATTATCAAATGAATCGATAGCATATTTAGGAAAACTCGATATGTAAATGATAATACAATTAGGATTTACTGTTCTTAATCTTTTGCCTGCTTCGATACCGTTTATTTCACCCATTTCGACATCCAGTAATATGATATCAAAAGGTATATCCTTACTTGATGCTGCTAACAATTCTTCAGCGGTATCAAATTCGACAATTGTACAATTAGAGAAAACTTCACTTTCTTTTACATATGATAATACTAATTCTCTGTAATTACGATCATCGTCGCACATGGCAATGTTCATAATATTCCACCTCCAATACCGACATTTTACAGCAACATGCTTGTTTTGTCAACAATTTCCTCTGCGGAGGATCGTTTGCTTACGATAACGAATAGGCTTCGTTTTTTAACAATCACGACGACAATATTGTTTAGTTACTGATAGTATGATATAAATCAAATGGATTTTTATAGAATTTCAAATTATTTGTCAACGCATTATAATACTTAGAAAAAATTAAAGGTGTGTCATATAATGTCGAAGAAGGAGATGTTGATATGCCGGAAAATGAGGCCTTATCTAAAAGGCTTAAAAAGATAAGGAAAGATACACACGAAAACCAAATGGATTTTGCTGGGAATTGCGGGGTCTCTGTTGAAACACTCAGTTTGATTGAGTGTGAAAAAGCGGATCCTAAACTAAGTACTATTCAAAAAATCGCAGCATATACCAATTTGACAGTTTCACAACTTCTTGATACCGAAAACAATTGATAATATAGATTTTCTAATGATATTATGGGGCGCTTTTCGTGTGTATTATAATTGCGTAATTGGAATATCGGTTATATCCGTTAGTAAATATATGAATTAAAGTGTATTATACATTTACGCTGTTTATGTAACCAAATAAACAGTAAAGGAGAACAATGATGATTGTATATCGCGTTATATATCATGATAAAAAACGTTACGATATAGAAGCATCTGTAAATGACGAGGTGGTAGAATCAGCAGAACTTATAAACATCGATGAATTGGAAGTTACCAAACTGGCTCTGTTGTGCAATCAAGAACAATTAAGTCCTATTCATTTAAAAGATGTTGTCGAAGATGTAAGTTATCGGATCAACAACAAAAAATAAAAATCTCAAACATCTCCACCAAAACCCTCTTGAAAACAGAGGGTTTTGTAATTTTTATTACATATCGTAATATGATTAACGAATAGGCACGTTCAATTAACGTTTAATACAATGATATTGTTAGCTCCCCAAAAAGGTGTTATAACTGAAATATAGCATAGTAATATGCAAATTCGAAAAGGAGAAGAATCATGAAAAAGACCCTATCAAACATTCTGACGGTTATGTTGGCAATGCTTATGGCTTTATACGTTTTCCCATATGAAGTTATAGCTATGACAACTGATACGTCGGAAAACACCGACACTTCCGATGTTGAGATCATCGAAGAGGCACCGGACGAGGAAGCATACGTTCTCCACGAGGTGGACGAGCTTCGTGAAACAGAGGTTAAGCACTACCGATTAAGTAACGGCAGTTACGCAGCGGTAGAGTTCCCCAACGCCGTACATTACGAAACAGAGGAAGAGGAATACATAGATATCGATAATACTCTTACTCTTGGTGAAAACGGCTATAACAATACCGACAATGCAGTTGAGTATACGTTTTCTGACGATTTCGATTCGGACACCATACTAGACTGTACCTACGGTGAATACGGTATTTCTTTCAGCTTTGTCAAAGAAGATACGCCAATGTTTATGGAGAACATTACATCTACTTTGAACGAAGCACTGAATCTTCCCGGCAGACAGTATATCGAGATATCCAATCCCGGTGCTGAGCCTGAAAGTACCGAAACCGAAAACGGAGACGTTGTTCTGTATTCTATCGACAACACAGAGAATACGGACGGCACTGAATCCATAGAGGAAGAAAAGCTTTCTGTAGAGGAATGGATACAGAAAGAGAATAAGAGCAGTTCATCCATCAAATATGTCAACTATTCCGACGGAATAGACCTTCGTTACGACCTGATAGGCGATATACTCAAGGAGTATATCATACTCAAAAATGTCCCCGATACCAACGAGTTTGCCTTTGGTATGAGCTTTACAGGACTTACGCCTACTCTTAACGAGGACAAAAGTATCACACTTGCCAATGCTGAGGGTGAAAGCATTTTCACTATCCCTGCACCCTATATGGCAGATGAAGCGGGCAACGTGTCATATGACTGCGAGTACGGTCTTGCCGAGACCGAGGAGGGTTATATCCTTACCGTTACGGTAAGCGAGGAATGGCTCAATGCAGAGGACAGAGTGTATCCGGTTATGATAGATCCACCCTTGTTTACGTCTCAGCAAAATACAACTACGAACAATGCAATAACTACCGCGTACCATTCACAGGTTAACGGGCCCACTCCTGCCGGTTACGGCGATATATTTATGGGTTATGATAGCTCGGCGGACGGAAGATATACTACTTTTATGAAGGTTAACGATAGACCCGTATTACCAAACAATTGTATACTTCTTAAAGCAACTATGGATTTATTCCAACGCGGCTTCAGTTTGGATAGGCTTACAGAGATAAAAGTATCTGCCCGAGAGGTAACGTCTGCTACTGCATGGTATAACAATTATTCATCAGTTGCTCTTGATTATTGTTTATTGTCAAACAACACCAAGGATAAGTACATATCATGGGATGTTACCGAAGCGGCAAAGAAATGGTACAACAACGAACCTAATAACGGTATAGCCTTTGTGTCTGAAACAGATTATACTAACGGCGGGTCAAAAGCGATATTTGTAGGCTTTAACAATTCAGGGCAATATGTAAACGCTCAGCCTGTTTTTACGGTATATTACAATCATACGATAGGTATAGAGGACAGGTATTCCTATCTTACCCAAAGTGTCGGTACAACCGGAACCGGATACGTAAGAGTATATGACGGTGCATTAACGGCAGAACGAGCTGACACATATTTTGATAGCGATGTTATGTCTTTTGGTATTAGTCATATATATAATTCAGCATATTCTAATATCAATTTCACAGGAGATTACATTGTTAACGGAGAGACAGAACATAGCTCATTAAATACTCTTGACTATACACAGATGTTTGTTGGAAGAGGTTGGAAGCTGAATCTTCAACAGACAATAACCGAAAAAGAAATAACAATTGCAGATAATACAAGAAAAACGTATAAGATATATACCGATGCAGACGGTACAGAGCATTATTTTTACTTAGATGAAGATGCAGAGCTTGATGACAGTGATCCTACTAATACAAAGGTATATATTGACGAGGATGGTTTGGGACTTACCATCAAGGAAACGGAAACAAGCCTGATATTGACTAACGATCAGGATGACGTGTACAGGTTCTGTAACGGTTATCTGTATAAGATAGAGGATGCTAACGGTAACCGTATACAGATACATTACGGTAACGCTTCGTCAAACAGTCTCGGAAGCGATGACACCCCCGCCCAAGATCGTAACAGAATATTAAAGGTTACACAAACGTTAGTCGGCGGTACATCGAAGACTATTGCAACCTTGACCTACAACGGTTCAAAACTCCTTTCTACAATCACCGACCATGCAGGCAGAGTTACGACCTACAGTTACAATTCTACCGGATATTTGACCTCGGTAACCGAAGTTACAGATGCAATATCATATTATTATTACGCATCAAGTACACCCTACCGTATGACTCGCATATACAACAGTGAAATAAAATACGGTATTGATTATACCTACAGTGGAAACGGAGTAAGCTCCTTTACCGAGTTTGCCAAAAACGGTACAAGTGAACCCAAAGGAGCACAGTATTGGCTGAATACTTCGCTTGACGGTGTAAGCTATGTCAGAGATACGGGCAGTGACAGAATAACAAATACTAACGATGATATCGTTACTACGTATTTGTTTGACGATTTCTACAGAACCGTAAATTCATACAGCGCAAATCAAAAGATGAATAGCGCAGCTGACGATAGCTTCAGGATATACGGTACGTCTGCGGCGATGTACACACCCACAACGACCGTGAATGTACGGGATAACAATCATATTATAAGACAGGCAATGACGGGCGGTGTAGCCGAAAACAAGCTGTATGATCCCGGTGCAGAGAGCGATTATTCCGCTTGGAGCAGTGCTGTTAAAACCACCGAACAAAAACGAAACGGAAATTATTCGTTTAAACTTTCCGGAGGAGATAATTTTTATCAGACCCGTCAGCTCAGTGCAGGTACGTATACCTTTTCCGCATATATTAAAGTAACGACGGCGGCATCCGATACACAGGTATATTTATCATTCGGTAATCAAAAAAGCCGAGTGCTTAAAGAAAAGACCTCTGACGGTATATGGGAACGGTTATCTCTGACCTTTACCACCTATATGAGGGGCTCGTATATGTTGAAGCTCACATCAGCCGGAACGTCAACTGTGGCTTATGCTGACGATCTTCAGCTTGAAGTCGGTGAAGGAGCAAGCCGCGTAAATCTTCTTGATAACGGAAACTTTGAAAACAACGGTAAAGTATGGACTCCGTGTGTAACCGGTGTGTCTGAGTTTTACACGGATACAAGTATGCCCGGAGGAAGCTATGCCCTTAAGCTGAGCGGCAGTCTTGAGAGAAATGTTATGAAGACTGAGATCCCGCTTGCGGGTGTAAAAGCGGGCGAGACCTTTATATTCTCCGGCTGGGCAAAAGCAAACTCCGTTCCCTTGAACGATGCCTACGTAGACAAAGAGCATGCAACCGAGGAAGAAAATGAAACCGATGACGAAAATGATGAGGAAAAGAAGGTAGAATACAAGCCGGAATCAAAGTTTAAGCTTTACGCAGAGGTAGAATTCACGGATAGCAGTAAAGATCATCAATGGTTTCAGAACAGCTTCAATCCTGAGATAATCGACCAGTGGCAGTATTTGTCTATAATGATCGTTCCTCAGCATGATGTAAAATCTATAACCGTGGGCGTATGCTATTCCAACAATAACGGTTATGCGTATTTTGATAACCTTTCGCTTATCCGCGAGGAAGTGGCAACGTATAAATATAAGGACGGCAAGCTTACGTGTGTAACCAGCTCGTCCTCGGAGGAAGCAGCAGACTACGATTATGCCGCCGGCAATCTGATAGAGGCAACCCTTCCCGGAGCCGGAACATACAATTATACTTATCAGACCACAGGCAACACCCATCTTGCAACCTCTGTTACCTGTGATACCCTCAAGACCTCTTTTACATACAACGGAGCAGGGCTTAATACCGAATCGATACTTTCAAGTACGACAAATACAAGCGGTAAAAAGATCAGATCGACGGCAGAATATACCACGGATAACCGTCATGTTAAGAAAACTACCGATACCAACGGTTTCAGTTCTGCCACAGCTACGTATAACGCTAAGAACGAAATGTCTAAGAGTACTGCTACACCCTCGAACACATCAGGCTCAACAGGAACCGTATCCACCGTATATACCTATGACAGCGCAGGCAGAGCCGCCACGTCATATATATCCGGCGTAATATCCCTTGCCAACAAGTACGAAGGCGGCAGAATAAAGTGGATAAACAGAGGCGGTTATGTTGGCAGTGATACTACCAAACAAGAACAGGCATACGCATTTGAATATGATATCTGGGGAAACACCACCTCTACCAATGTAGGATATATTGATAATAAGGGAACAACGGCTACAACCGATGACGTGTTTGTAGGTAACGAGCTTGCAACGTATACCTACGAAGAAGACAACGGCAACCTTGAATCAATGAAATATGAAAACGGTGCTGTGGTAGAGTATACCTATGATATGTTCGACCGTATCAAGACCGAGACTCACAAGGACTATGACGAGGATAATGAATTAAGTGTATTGTATACCAACACCTATTATTACAACGGCGACGGCAGCCTCGCAAGAGTAGAAAAAGCAGTTGACAAAGGTACCGAAATTGTTATATACTATATATACTATAATTACGATGGTATAGGACGTGTACTTGAGGTTAGCGAGTATGAGGGAGATACCCTTATCAACAGACAGAGCTACGGCTACGACAATATCAATCGTACAAACAAAGCTACCGTACAAGCGGGTACGAACAAGGTAGAGTCAACCTATACCTACGACGATACAGACGGTAAGGTAACGCATCTTGATAATTCGTATACTGCGTCAAATATTAGCGGTATTCACGGATTTGATTACACCTACGATTATCTAAAACGCTTAACAGCCAAAGAATTAACAACTTCCGTCGGTTCCGATCTTACAGCAACTTACGGTTATGCCGATAATCAGAGCAATTCTACATATGCTTCAACACTGATCAACAGCCTTTATTATACCGCAAGCTCGGCAACAGGTAATATATTTACCTTTGACTATACCTATGATAACATAGGCAATATCAAGAAAAGTGTGTCAGGTGGAATACGAAGTCATACCACGGGTACCAATAAATATTACTATGACAAGCAGAATCAGCTTGTTATGGAGCAGAATACTGTTGCGGATGAAACCTATCTATACGAGTATGATACCTATGGCAATATAAGGTATAAGCATATCCTTGACAGTACCGGGTATTCGGATATTGACTCTGCTATGAGGTCTGTAGGCTTGGATTCTCACGTTACTTTCACCTACACCTACGGCAACTCAGAATGGAAGGACCAGCTTACGGCATACAATGGTGCCAACTTTACCTATGATGATATCGGTAATCCTCTGATATACTTCAATGGTGACAGTTACAATTTCACTTGGGAGAACGGCAGACAGTTAGTACGTGCTGAGGTCAACGACGAGCCCGTCACCTTCACCTATGATACAGACGGACTGAGAACGTCCAAGACACTAAGTAACGGCAACTTTTATGATTTCTACTATGTAGGGGATATTTTGGTATGTCAGACATGGTATGAAGGACAGCGTCAGCTAAACTTCCTGTATGACGAGAGCGGAAATGTATACGGCTTTGTATACAATGACGGATTATATACAGCGCCTTATTATTACGTCAAGAATCTTCAGGGCGACGTCATCGCAATACTTAACGGCAGTAATGCTGTGGTAGCGGAATATGCATACGATGCTTGGGGTAATATTCTTTCCGTGACCGACGGTAACGGTAATGCAGTATCATTAAGTGCCGACCATATTGCTAATATAAATCCTATCCGATACAGAAGCTACGATTATGATACCGAGACCATGTTCTATTACCTCCAGTCAAGGTATTATGATCCTTATCTTGGTAGGTTTATTAATACAGATGGGTATATGTCAACCGGTCAGGGATTCGAAGGTTACAATATGTATGCGTATTGTGGTAATAATCCGGTTAATAGAGTAGATATAATGGGAACGAGATATTGTGCAGCTGCATCTGTATCAGAAGAAACCAAGGATGATAGAAAAGCATCTTGCAACTGGCAACAAAAAGTATCATTAGAAAAGTACAATGTTGAACCTGAAACATCACCTGAAGGTGTTAATTTTATTGCGGGATATGAATCTTATGAATCTGAACCATATAACGATGGTTATGGTAATTGGACAATTGGATATGGACATGTGGTACAAGACGGTGAAATGTTCGAGTATATTACAAAATCGGATGCATTAACATTGTTAGCTACAGATTTAAAAAAAGCAGAACGATTAGTTATTGAATATTCGGAACAATTGGAGATTAAATGGGATCAGAATGAATTTGATGCTCTTGTTAGTTTAGCATATAATTCAGGTGGTTGTGTATATTATGTTATGGATGCACTTGTTCAGGGTACTGACCCATATGACGCATTCAGGATGATTGTATACGCTGGTGAAACTTATAGCAAAGGATTATATAATCGTCGTTCGGATGAGGCGGAAATATTTATGTATGGAGATTACAGGAGAAATTATTGATAAAATGAAACAAATCAAATTATTTTTAACGATACTGTTCTTGATAATATGTCTTGTTGGTTGTAACTCGAGCAGTAATGATATGTTGTATAATGAAAATAGTGTTATGTCAAATGAAAATTATGAGATCTATTCAATGTTACCTCCCGAAAAAAGAGAATTCAACAAAATGGTTTCAGATAATCCAATCGATCAAGAATATCAAGCGGAATTTTCTAAAGTAACAACAACACAAGAATTCGTAGAATTGGAAAATAAATATACAGGTCTGTGGAAGAAGGAGATGAACTCTAATTTATCAGAGCTGATCGATGTCTTGGATGAGCACGAGGCAGAAATAGTTTTAGAATCTCAAGAAGCTTGGGAAAATAGTGTCATTATATGTGCTAATGCTGATAAAAACGTGATAGACGAAACTCTCGGCACTTCATTCAATTGGATGTGGCAATCAAATATCCGAGAAGAATATAGAAATAGGGCGATACATTTGTCATATTTACATTACTTAATAGTAAATCAGACTAACTATTAAAAGAAGATCGGGGACGGTTTACGTAACACAGGGGACGGTTAGCGTGAAAACCGAGCGGTGAACGAGAAAAAAGTGCAATCCAACAAAGCCCAAGAAGCTTGGGCTTGAAAAAAGCCAAGTCTTAGGATTTAGAATTATGCATAGCTATCTCATTGTCATAGAATTGATCAGTGGCAACAAGATGATAAGCTAAAGCGAGAATTTTTCTTGAGACAGCAATGATTGCTTTCTTTTTACCCAGTTTACCCTGATGAGACCAAAACCATAGACCAAAGGGTGTGTTTCTTGTA
>JAFQHD010000122.1 GCA_017398145.1 Clostridia bacterium | reverse complement strand
TGTACCTTGGTATCAAATTTTCTTAGCTTATTCATTCGCGTTCACCTAAAAATATCTGACCTTGATGCGTTTGCCCATCAGCTTGAGCTGCTCTGAAAGCTTCTGCACCAATTTCATTTTGATGTTGAAATAATATATCGGCAAATCGTTTTTTACATTAGGGCTTGTTTAATCAACCGCGGAATGCACAAAAGCGACTGTCGTGCAAAACAGCCGCTTGGGATGATAAATGGTACTAACGCTTAAAGCAACACCGCACAGTTTTTTATCTGTACGGGGTCTGGATTGTTTTTGGCTCCCCCTCCGCTATTTTTCTTGTGATTTCCAATCAGCTTTATGAGCACAACCGCCTTTCGGGCTGCCCGTTTTTTGGGGGGAGGGGGCTTTTATACGACAGCCCCCTCGTTAATCCATTATCACGCAATCAGGTCGCGTCCTCGAAGGAAGCAATTCTGGAGAGGTGCGCATACTTCTGCTCGGCAACCTTCTCTGCCTCTGCAAAGAGCTTCTCTGCTCTCTCGGGGAATGCACGGGTGAGCGCATTGTAACGAACCTCGCCCATAATAAAGTCGCGGTAGGACGCCGTAGGAGCCTTGCTGTCGAGCTGGAAGGGATTCCTGCCCTCGGCAGCAAGTCTGGGATCGTACCGGAAGAGGTTCCAGTAGCCTGCCTCGACAGCCTTCTTTTTCCTCGAGCTGTGCAATACCCATGCCGCCCTTGATACCGTGGTTGATACAAGGAGCATAGCAGATGATCAGAGACGGACCGTCGTAGCTTTCCGCCTCAACCAGAGCCTTGAGAACCTGGTTGTTGTCTGCGCCCATAGCAACCTGAGCCGTATAAACATAGCCGTAGCTCATGGCAATTGCAGCAAGATCCTTCTTCTTGACAGCCTTACCGGCAGCGGCAAACTGAGCCACAGAGCCGATCGGGGTCGCCTTGGAGGACTGACCGCCTGTGTTGGAATAAACCTCTGTATCGAACACGAGGATGTTGACATTCTCGCCGGAAGCGATAACGTGGTCAAGACCGCCGAAGCCGATATCATATGCCCAACCGTCGCCGCCGAAGATCCACATGGACTTCTTAGCAAGCTCATCCCTGTCAACAAGGGTCTTTTTGACGAGCTCGCCGACCTTTGCGTCATCAACTGCTTTTTCGAGCTCTGCGATCAATGCATCGGTCGCAGGACGAGAGGAGGTGGAATCTGTAATGGTATCGAGATACGCCCCGCAAGCTGCTTGCAGTGCGGCATTGTCCGTAGTGTCCTTGATCTCGGCCACATAGCTGCAGAGTCTGTTGCGGATTGCTTTCTGACCGAGCGCCATACCTAGACCGAACTCAGCGTTATCTTCAAAGAGGGAGTTCATCCACGCGGGACCGTAACCCTTCTTATTGGTGGTATAAGGAGTAGCCGGTGCAGAAGCTCCCCAGATGGAAGAACAGCCTGTCGCATTTGCAATGAACATTCTGTCACCGAAGAGCTGGGTAACCAGCTTCGCATAGGGTGTTTCACCGCAGCCTGCGCATGCACCGGAGAATTCGAGCAGGGGCTGCTTGAACTGACTGCCCTTGACGGTTGTAAACTTAAACTTCTCGCTAACCTCGGGCTTCTCGTCGATGGTCAGACCGTAATCAAAGAGAGCCTGCTTGCTTCTCTGCGAGTCGATGGGCTTCATCACAAGAGCCTTCTCGCCCTTCTTGCCCGGGCAAACCTGTGCGCACGCGCCGCAGCCGGTACAATCGAGTGTGGAAACGGTCATCACGAATTTGAGCTCTTTCAGACCGATCATCGGGATGCCGACCGTTCCCTCGGGTGCAGACGCAACCTCGGCGTCTGTCATGGGAACAGGACGGATAACTGCGTGCGGACATACGATTGCACAGCGGCAGCACTGAATACAATTGTCGGTCTGCCACTCGGGAACATCCACTGCGATACCTCTCTTCTCAAAGGCAGCGGAACCATTGGGGCATGTGCCGTCGATATGATCAACAAACGCGGAAACCGGCAGCTTGTTACCCTTGTACGCGTTGACAGGCTTGAGGATGCCGTTGACATACTCCACAAGAGCGCCCTGACCCTCTGCCTGATCCACAACAGCATCGTCGGCTGCATGGAGCCACTCGGCAGGAATCTCAACCTTCTTAACGTCCTCCATACCGCGGTCAATAGCAGCGTAGTTCATGTCTACGATCGCCTGACCCTTCTTCATGTAGGACTTCTTCGCAGCGTCCTTCATGAACTGCTTGGCTTCCTCAGCGGGAATGATATCGGCAATCTTAAAGAATGCGGACTGCAGAACCGTATTCACACGACCGCCCAAACCAATTTCCTTACCGATCTTGATGGCGTCGATAGTATAGAAGTTGATCTTTCTCTCGGCAAGGATTCTCTTCATCTTGCCGGGGAGGCGCTTGGTGAGCTCGTCAATATCCCACGCGCAGTTGAGCAGGAAGGAACCGCCTTCCTTAAGATCTTCGACGATCTCGTACTTGTCCACATAAGAAGGATTGTGGCAGGCAACGAAGTCAGCCTTGGAAATATAATAGGTAGATTTGATCGGCTGATTACCGAAACGCAGATGCGATACGGTCAGACCGCCGGATTTCTTGGAATCGTAGGCGAAATAGCCCTGCGCGTACATATCGGTATGGTCGCCAATAATCTTGATGGAGTTCTTGTTCGCACCAACGGTACCATCTGCACCGAGACCCCAGAACTTACAGCTGTGCGTGCCTTCGGGAGTGGTGTCGGGATTCTCCGCAACGGGGAGAGAAAGGTTGGTAACGTCGTCGACAATACCGATAGTGAAGCGTTTTTTGGGAGCCTCAGACTCGGCATTTCTATATACGGCGATAATGTCGCCGGGGGTGGTGTCCTTGGAACCGAGACCGTAACGGCCGGCAAATACCTTTACGCCTGCGAACTCGGAATCATTCAGAGCGGCAAGAACATCGAGGTAAAGGGGCTCGCCGATGGAACCGGGCTCCTTGGTTCTGTCGAGAACAGAAATGGTTTTAACCGTCTTGGGCAACTCAGCGGTCATATAGGAACCAACGAAGGGACGATACAATCTGACTTTCAGCAAACCGACCTTCTCGCCTGCAGCGTTGAGATAATCAACAACCTCCTCTGCACAGTCGCAGACAGAACCCATTGCAACGATTACATGCTCGGCGTCAGCCGCGCCGTAGTAGTTGAACGGCTTGTAATCGGTACCGATTTTCTCGTTAACCTTGTTCATATACTCGATCACGACCTCGGGAACCGCGTCGTAGTAGCTGTTACAAGCCTCGCGAGCCTGGAAGAAGATATCATCGTTCTGCGCGGTACCGCGGGTCACGGGATGTTCGGGGTTAAGAGAACGTCTGCGGAATTCCTCTACAGCGTCCCAGTCAAGCATGTCGGCAAGATCCG
>JAFQHD010000121.1 GCA_017398145.1 Clostridia bacterium | reverse complement strand
TAACGTCCTCGTTTACCGAGAAGGTATCGTTGAGGTTGAGTAAATAGTTATACTCTGCACAATACCAGCCGCCTAAAACGTAACCGTTACGTGCAGCACCGGGAATATCGGATATCACCTGTGCGTAAGGCATACCCTCGGATATCTGGTAGGATGATGCGCCGGAGGTTATAGTTCCGCTGCCGGGATCAAAGGTTATGGTATATGTAGTTGCCGTACTGCCTGATCCCAGATATACGGTATAGCCGAGATGGATCCATCCGGAAATTCCGTTATAGGTACAGTAACCCCAGCTTCCGTATACAAGAGTTACGTTAACAACTGCATTGGTGGGGAGAGCCTGAAGCACGTTTGTACCCGAAGAGCTTGCCGCGTCTCTCATATTAAGAGAGGATGCAGTTACCTTGTACTGACCGGTAACGTAGCCTGCAGCACCGCTGGTATAGTTAGGTGTACCGTAACCGAGGATATAAGCACTGGAAAGGCTGTAGGACTTCTTCTGACACTTGTTGGAAGCGTTTCCTTCAATAGTATATACGTAAGATGAATCGGAAGAATAGACGATACCTACGTGAGTGGAGTCAACCACCTGACTGGTATTGGTTCTGAAATAGATGATATCTCCGCGCTTAGGGGTATAGGAACCGCCGCAAGCCTTGGACCACTGCCAGCAACCACGGTTCTGGAAGGTCTGCATACCGATATCACAGCTTGCGTGCTTGGGAATGATAGAGGAAGAAATACCTGCCTGATTTGCGCACCAGGAAACGAACATAGCACACCAGGCACCGGGGTTGATACCGTACCAAGCACCGTACTTTGTATAGTTTCCGCTTCCGCCGGTGGTACCGCTTGTTCCAGCCGAAACTGTATTACCCTCGGTGTAGCCTATCTGTGTAGTAGCAACAGCAATAAGGTCTTCGATCTGATTTCCTGTATTGGTATGTGTGTTCTCATATGCTGCAAATGCCGTAAGCGGCAGAGCAGTTACAAGGGTCAGCACACACAGTACTGCTGCCAAGATTCGCTTAAAGTTTTTCATAGAGATTCTCCGATCTGTAAAATATTACTTGGAATATTGTATCATATTGATCGTGATATTTCAACAAGTTATTCAATTTTCAGCACAAAGACAAAATACACCGTGGTCAGTTTGTGCAGTATGACCAAAGATTTCCTTTAAGATCAAACGCTAAAAAATTCTACAAAAAAATCAAAAAAACTATTGACAATTTCACTATACTATGGTATACTTTACAGCGTTGCATCTGGGTGTGGCGCAGCTGGTAGCGCGCTACCTTGGGGTGGTAGAGGCCGCTGGTTCAAGTCCAGTCACTCAGACCAATAAGAAAAGTCGCGTAAGCGGCTTTTCTTTTTTGTTCTCTTCCCTCTTCTCTAAATTTCTTTTGCGACTTTTCCGGATAAGAGAGAATAGATAAAAGAAAATGATAACAGCAACAGACAAGTGCATAAAGTTTTCTAAAATGCGACTATCCGACTCGAGCGTGAGAGGTCGCACAATCTACATTATAAATACATATATGCAAACCCACCTGCCGCAGCAGGTGGGTTGCTTGTTATTCCGTATCGTTTTTTACGTATCTTCTGTTTCTGCCTCAGCCGCCTTGTTTTTCTTATTGTGAGCAATAAGAACCGCAACAATTGCAACGCCTATTACAGCAACGGTACCTATGACTATATAATTAAGATATATAGTCTCGGTGCCCATCTTGCCCTCATCAAGATCGATGTTGCTCGTATCATCGACCGTATTGGTCCGCATAAGCTCGATATAATCCTTTACGGGATACACCATAGCGTTGGTGAGCCACGTAAAGTTCTCGGATGCAAAATAAGGAACAACATATTCCTCACCCTCCGAAGTGAAGTACATAAGATGTATATCGTTGAGTTCATCATATACCATCTTAAAGGAAAGCTTGTTTACTCCGGGACATTGGGTCAATATATTGTCGTATATCTCCGCAATGCCGAACACCGTATCCTCATAGTTGCTACGAATAGAGTCCATATAGTGGGTGCCCCGGCGGATAGCCCAGCCGTACTCGGCGTCGTTATTCCTTACAACCTGTACCTCTGTTCCCTTTTCGTAGTTAGGCACTACCCAATAATATCTATCGGATATATTTTTTACAAAGGTACCGTCGCTGTCATAAGCGGATACCACGTCCTTCATATCAAGGTAGTATACCTGGTACATAAGCTCATAGGGGATAGCGTCGGGATCATCACCGAGATAATCTCTCCAGGCAATATACTGCTCGTTTACCATAGCAATGATCTGCTCCGTTTCGTAACGGTAGTATTTCAGTAACTCAACAGATAAAACACTCCCCTGTACCTCCTCAGAGGCGATTGGCATCAACGCAAGCACTATCATTACCGCACACAGCAGAATTATAATCGATCTTTTCATTTCTTTTTCCTATAAATTAAAGCTCGGCATCAATTGTTTATAAATCGTTCATTTTTTCGAAATTATTGTATCACAATTAATTCATATTGTCAATAGTTTGACAAAAGAAAAAAGCAGAATTTTACTTCCGCTTTTTCTCTCCTTCTTTAAGAGTAAATACAAATTCGCAGTATTCCTGATATACACTCTTGACCCAGATATCCTGCTGATGGGCGTTGATGATGGTCTTGGTAATATACATACCCATACCCACACCTGTCTTGTCAAGTCCTCTGGACTTGTCGCTCTTATAGAAGCGGTCGAACACGTTTGGCAGATCCTCCTCTGTCATACCGACACCCTCGTTGTATACCGAAACGTATACCTTGTGGTCGATACGGTTGATGCGGATACGGTATTTGCCGCCCTCATATGAGAACTTGATGGCGTTGTGGCAGATATTGTAGAATACCTGATGTATTGCATCCTTGTCGCCGTAAACGAACATATTGTCGTCCTCTACATCAAACTCAACATCAAGCTTCTTTTCCTCAAGCTTTGACTCAAAGGATATAAGGATCATACGTCCCATCTCACATATGTCAAAGTTCTCAAAGTTGAACTTTCGGTCACCTGCCTCGATACGGGAAACGTCAAGAAGCTGTGCCACCAGTCTCGACAAACGCTTGACCTCGTCGCTTATAAGAGTAAGGTAATAAGCCTGCTTTTCTGCGGGGATGGTACCGTCACGGATGGCATCCACAAAGCCGCCTATGGTGGTCATAGGAGTACGCAGGTCATGGGCAACATTGACAAGGAAGGTCTTACGGGTGTCCTCAAGCTTATCTAATTGCTGCGCCATATTGTTAAAGGACACCGCAAGCTGTGCTATCTCATCCCTTCCCTTCACTTCGATACGTGTGGAGAAGTCTCCTTGGGCAAATTTCTTTGCAGCACCGCTCATGTTGCGCAAGGGAGCTACGCTTCGCTCTGTAAGGAAGTATACGCATACCATGGATATTACCATGACCCAGAGAGACGTCATAACTATGATACGCACAACCATATTTACCATATCGTCCATACCCTCGGAGGAGGAGCATACGAATACAGCGCACAGGAATGTTCCGTCGTCACCGAAATAGGGTGTGGCGTATGACGTGCTGGCCTGGTCAAACACCCCGGACAGATCTACCTGCGTAATAGCTCCGGCATCCTTGACCTTATCCATTATCTCAAAAGGAACGGTCTCAGCTTTATAGCCGTAAGGCACGTTGGAGTCGTAGATGGGGATAGTTCCGTTAGGAAAAGCTATCATATATATAAGATCGTCGGAAAAAGGAGATATCTGGGATATGAAGCTTCGGATAGAATCATATTCCTTATTAATAGCAGTTTCAAAGGAGGGTATGTCTGTGATATCACAGTCGTTATGCATATAGTCCACAACTGCCTGAGATGAACGGACTATAATCTCCTTCTTGGTCTCGACGGTATACTTCATAAACATGGAGGACACCACCACGGACAAAGCAGCAAAGCTGACTATGATCATTACGAGAAATACCGTCATATATTTATAGAATACACTTTTGAACATAGCGTTTCTCCAAAAAGGGCAAATTTCCGCGCCCCCAAGCTCGTTATGCTCGCTTCGGGGAACACCGGTGCCCGACTGAACTGCGCTCTGCGGCTAAAAAATAATATTTATATATCACAACACGCCACAACGCAATTTCTGTCCAGAAATAGAATGAGGCGAAACAAGTCCGCCTCAATGATTGAAATTATAAATTACTGAAGTATTTCGAACTTGTAGCCTACGCCCCAGACCGTCTTGAGTATCCATTTATCGCTGACACCCTCAAGCTTTTCACGGAGTCTCTTGACGTGAACGTCAACGGTGCGGCTGTCGCCGAGATAGTCAAAGCCCCATACCTTGTCAAGAAGCTGGTCACGGGTAAATACACGGTTGTAGTTGGAAGCGAGGAAATAAAGAAGCTCAAGTTCCTTGGGGGGTATATCAACGCTCTTGCCGTTAAGCTTAAGCTCGTACTTCTCAAGGCTGATCTCGATATTATCAAACTTAATGACCTCGTCGTCGTTCTGGTTATCGTGTGCTGCGTAACGGCGCAAAACTGCCTTAACGCGGGCAGAAAGCTCCTTCATATCAAAGGGCTTAACAACAAAGTCGTCAGCGCCCAGCTCAAGACCGAGAACCTTATCAAAGGAATCGTCCTTGGCGCTTACGAATATGATAGGCTTGTTAGCAGAGATCTCTCTGATCTCACGGCATACCTGGAAGCCGTCCTTGTTGGGCATCATGATATCAAGCAGAACCAGATCCGGCTCGTAAAGCTTGAAGTAGGATACACCCTCAACGCCGTCACAGGCGGTCTTTACGTCATATCCCTCATTCTCGAAATACGCGCGCAGAAGCTCGCATATATTCATCTCATCATCTATTACTAAAAGCTTTGTTCCCATAGGTAACACCTCCGATGAATTGTCTTTTAAACACTTGTCCTGTTTATTAATTAATTATAACATATTTGTACAAGAAATGATGAACAAATTGTGAATTTTAAAGGTTTGTTCATTAATTTCCGAGAATATATTAAGCATTTTGCTTGAAATGCTATCATTTTTATTGTATAATAGCGTAGATGATTATGTTTTGAGGAGATAAATAATGAAACTTGGAAT
>JAFQHD010000120.1 GCA_017398145.1 Clostridia bacterium | reverse complement strand
TCTCAAGTGCCTTTATTTTTTCAAGGGATGACAGTATTGTGTTATAGTCACCGCCGTAGAAATCATATCTGCCTATGCTTCCTCTGAATAAGGTGTCACCGCATATCATATGCTCTCCGATGATAAAGCAACAGGAGCCTTTGGTATGACCTGGTGTATGCAATACCTTGATGACATTTCCGTGGAAGTCTATAGTGTCGTTGTCTTGTAATAAGACATCCGCGCTTTTGCACGGTCTTTTGTTCCCTGCATAAAAGGACATAAGGCTTTTTTCGGGGTCAAGTAAAAGCTCGTTGTCGGCTTCGTGGATATAAAGCGGAGCGTTTGTCTTTTCTCTCAGCTCCTCGAGAGCCATCATATGGTCGAAGTGACCGTGAGTGAGAATTATTTTCTCACATTTAAGTTCTTTATCGTTGAGCTTTTTCATAATAATGTCGATATCATCTGCCGGATCGACTATTATGCATGTCTTTGTTTGCTCATCAATGATGAAATAGCAGTTTGTCTGCATACTTCCCAATATAAACTTTGCTATCTTCATAAAGTATCCTTCAATATTGATAATATAATATTATAGCACGGCTGACGGCCGTTGTCTATAGAAAAACAACAAATATAAATAGATTTTTCTCTTTATTTTTTTATTTATTTGTGGTAAAATATACATATCAATGATTTGTGAGGTTAATTATGAAAGCTTACGGTAAAAAAACATGGCTTATCGCCGACAATTATCTGAATTCTAAATCCTTAAATGATTGGAACAGCCACGAGGCTGTCTGTGTTCTTAACACATCAGATGTGGACGCTGAGATCAAAATGACTCTATTCTTTGAAGATAAAGATTCAAAAAATGATGTTGCTTCATTCTGCAAGGCAGGAAGGACTCATCACATCAGACTCGATAAGATACGAGATGCTGAGGGCGAGCTTTTGGAAAGAGATGTTCCTTATGCGTTGCTTCTTGAGTCTAATACGCCTATAGTAGTACAGTATTCCCGTCTCGATACATCCAGACGAGAGCTTGCTCTTATGACAACTATGGCATATCCAATAGAGGAATAACTTGACAGGAAAATTTTATTGTTGTATAATATATTGACTTATTTCTGAGAGGTTGCATATGAATGATTTTGTAGCGATCCTTTTGTGCGCGGGAAAGGGAAGCCGTATGAACGATGACAGCACCAACAAGGTCTGTTTTCCCGTAAACGGTATACCCGCCGTTAGGCGCACGATAGACAATATGCGTGCGGCAGGTATAGAAAAATTCGTTGTTGTCGTCGGACATAAAGCGGATAAGGTCATGGAGTGTTTGTCCTGTTATGATAATGTAGCATACGCTTATCAAGCCGAACAGAGCGGTACGGGTAATGCTGCACTCATGGGATTGAATATTCTTAAAGGTCTCGGATACAGAGATGCTGCCCTTATTTGTATGGGTGATAAGATCATCTCAAGTAATGTAATCTCTAAACTAATTGATTGCTATAGATCAACAGGATCAAAAACCGTATTTGCTGTTCAGCCAAAGTCCTTTAATGAGGGCGGCGGCAGAATTGCTATAAAGGGTGATAAGGTCTGCGGTAGATATGAGCAGACCGATTCCTATATACTTAAATTAGGTGCACTTGCCGAACAGAGTGAAGAGGCATACATTTCAGCCCTCGAAAACACACCTATCAACGAAAAGAAAAAGAAAAAAGTCATCGACTATGCATTGGCACATAAAGGAGCGCTTGCTCCAAAGGTTCTTTTATCCGAAGAATGGTTTGACCATACAGATATCGAATCCGGAGAATATGTGAATACGGCTACATACCTCTGTGATGTATCTGAAACCGTAAACGCCATAAATATGCTTGACTCTAACAACGCACAGGGTGAGATATATCTCACCGATGCGATCAATATAATGGTTGCTGAAAGTGGCGCAAAAATTATTCCGATATCCGCAAAAGAAGAGATGCTGACTTTTGCTACAAAAGACGAGTTGGCAGAGGTAAGCGATTATTTCGCTTCGATCGAAAAGGAGTAGATATGATATTTAAAGCATCTTTCTGGAAGGAACTTTTTGTAACCAAGGCAGTTTCGGTTATGGAGCTTTTAGAAACCATCTACGGTCCCGCTGAGATAAAGCTTATCGAAGATCGCCGTACTACAATTATTTCAATGCTCGACACCTTTATCGAGCGTTACGGCGATAATGAGGCTGTGATAACCCGTTCCCCGGGAAGGGTCAATATTCTTGGCAGACATATTGAGCATCGAGGCGGAAGCATCAATGTTATGAGCGTTGACCGTGAAACGCTTTTGATTTGCGGCAGACGAAACGATGATATTGTGAATATGTCTAATATGGATCCGAAATTTCCTAACGCCTGCTTTTCTATAAGCGATACCCTAAACTGTACCGATAATGAAAACTGGATAGATTATATTGAAAGCGACGAGATACTGAAGCTTGTTATGGAGACCAAGGGTGATTGGGCTAATTATGTTAAGGCTTCGGTTTTAAGATTAGCTTTAGAGTACAGGGATAATTCCTTTGTGGGCATGGATATGCTCTTCTGCGGCAATATACCTATGGCAGCCGGTCTTTCTTCATCGTCAAGTATCGTTGTAGCGACGACCGAAGCTTTGGTAGCTCTCAATGACCTCGACATCAGAGCGAAGGACTTTATACACCTTTGCGGAGAAGGTGAATGGTTTGTGGGTTCTCGCGGAGGAGCGGGAGACCATGCAGCGATGAAGTGCGGTAAGCGGGATATGATAACGCATCTTGATTTCTGTCCCTTCAAAATAGGTAAGAGTGTTGATTTTCCTACCGATTACAACGTCGTTATCGCTAACAGCTTCGTCGAAGCTAAAAAGAGCGAGGGTGCAAGAGACAAGTTCAACCAGAAGGTTGCTTGCTATGAGTTTGGCTTTATGATGTTTAAGAAAATGCATCCTCAATATACTGATAAGCTTAAATATCTCAAGCATATCAACCCCGAGCATCTTGAATGCGATGATGCAGATATATATGAAATGCTGCTTTCGGTGCCGGAATATATGACGGTTGATGAAGTATATTCCGAGTTACCTGAATATAAAAAGGATATTGACAGGATTTTGAAAAGTCATGCGGCTCCCGAGAAATACGAGATAAGGAGCACACTTTTGTACGGTATTACCGAATGTCTGCGGGCTAATAGGTGTATAGAGCTTCTTGAGGAGAAGGATTACGAAGCTCTCGGAAGGCTTATGAGCACAAGTCACGACGGCGACCGGGTATCTGTCGGAAAGAAACCGTATGATTATTCTGCTTCCGATTCTTATCTCAAGAAACTTATTGAGGATTATCGTAACGGAGATGCCGAGGCGCAGCTATACAACCAGCCCGGCGGTTACGGATGCTCTACTGAAACGATCGACAAGCTTGTTGATTTTGCTGTGTCGATAGAGGGTGTTATGGGTGCAGAGCTGTCAGGCGCAGGGCTTGGTGGTTGTATCATAATACTCGTAAAAAAAGAAGCTACGGAGCATCTTCTTGAAGAATTAAAAGAATTTTATTATGATAAAAAAGGACTGCCTATGGGCGCTGAGGTTTATATACCTGTTGCGGGCTCCTTGGCGTTTTGAATATGGAGGACAATATGGAAAACAAAACAATTCTTCTCACAGGCGGAGCCGGATATATCGGTTCTCACACAGCAGTTGAACTGCTTAATGACGGTTGGCAGGTAGTTATTGCCGACAATTTCTATAACAGCAGCCCTGAGGTGCTTTCCCGTATCGAAGAGCTTACAGGAAAGAAGCCCGTGTTCTATGAAATAGATGTTTGTGATGAAGGCACTCTCACAAAGCTTTTCGACGAGCAGAGTATAGATGCAGTTGTTCATTTTGCAGGTTATAAGGCTGTCGGCGAATCGGTAGCAAAGCCTGAGATGTACTATGATAATAATATCAACTCTACGCTTGTTCTTCTCCGTGTTATGAAGGCTCACGGTTGTACAAGACTTGTATTCTCGTCTTCCGCAACTGTTTACGGTATTCCCGAAACAGTACCGCTGGTTGAGACTATGCCCACCGGTTGTACCAACCCTTACGGTTGGACAAAGCTTATGAACGAGCAGATACTTACCGATGTTGCTAAAGCAAATTCGGATATGTCTATAGTTCTTCTCAGATATTTTAATCCTATCGGTGCTCACAAGAGCGGCAGAATAGGAGAGGACCCAAACGGTATCCCCAACAACCTCGTTCCTTACATTACTCAGGTTGCCGTAGGTAAGCTTGAGAAGCTTAATGTTATGGGTAACGACTATCCTACTCACGACGGTACCGGAGTTCGTGACTATATCCATGTTGTTGACCTTGCTTTGGGACACCTTGCTGCGCTTACCTATTCTTTTGATAACTCAGGTGTTGAGATTTTCAACCTCGGTACAGGTACGGGCTACAGTGTTCTTGATATAGTTAAGGCATTTGAGAAGGTAAATGATATTGAGGTTCCTTACGTTATTGCTCCCAGACGTCCCGGAGACGTTGCCGAGTGCTATGCAGATGCATCAAAGGCTCATAAGTATCTTGGCTGGAGTGCAAAGCATACTCTTGAGGATATGTGCCGTGATTCCTGGAACTGGCAGAAAAACAATCCTAACGGTTATAAGGCGTAAATATTAAAAGCTCTCTGCATAGAGAGCTTTCAGCGTGTCGATAAACCCATCGACACGCTGTCAGGCTTCGAAAAGGAAGAGTCGGTTTTCGTGAACAGGGTCCGTAGGTGTACTAAGTACAGTAGTGACCCTTTTCACACGTCCGACCGACTTTTTTGACAGTTTGAAGGCTCTCTGCATAGAGAGCTTTTTTTATGCATATGTATGTAATAAAAAACAAAGGAGCATTCATATGCAAGACAACCATATTATAAGTATAAAAAAACAGGTCCATGAAACGGTGGAGCTGAACAACGATTATACATTACCGGATTATATAGTCGATGTCCGAAAGCTTGTAAGCTGTGATGCCAGGGTCGTATTGCAAAATGTATACGGTACTGCAAATTCATTTTCGTTTGAAGGCGAAGTAAACTATTCGATATTGGTCATATGCGAGGATAACAGTATTAAAAACCTTATATATTCCGAGGAGTTTTCGCTTAACGGTAATGGATGCGGCTGCGAGGTGTCGGTTCACGATTGCAGATTGGAGAGCAATGTTGCGCGGCTCGTCAGTCCCAGAAAGCTGAATTGCCGATCGAAGATCGTTGTTACTACGAAGAATAATATTGAAGAAAGCACAGATACACGGTATTGCGGTTTGGGCATGCCCGAGGCGGAATTCACAACAGAAAGAAAGATGGCTAAATGCGGATATCTGATGTTCTTTGATGAGAAAGTGCAAAATCAGCATGCCAGTCGTGATATAGAATTAACTTCAACCAAGGATGAGATCGCGAGCATTGTATATTGCCGTGTAAATACATATATAAGTGAACGCAAGGTATCCGACGGAAAATTATTTCTGCGCGGTGAAACCGTAGCAGAGATACTCTACGAAAATACAAACGGTAACTATATAAAGCATTATGACAGGGTTCCTTTTAACGATATTATCGAAAATAGTAACGGAGCCGGTGCTCATATGTGCGAGATCCTGATCTCGGATATTAAAGCTGCCGTCAGAAACAACTCCTTTGGAGAAATGAAGATCATTGAGCTTGATTACACATACAGTATACGATGCCGATTCTATATAGAAAAGGAATCCGAAGTGGTTGCAGATGTATATTCGACAGAGTATGATGTTACGTGCAAGTGCAATTCGTTGGCGGCGATGAAGCTGAATTCGCTGTTTTCATCGTCACTCAGTGTCAATGATTCATGCAGTACGGATGAGCTCGCGGATGGAGATATCCTTGAAATCGTTGATCATAATGCAACGGTTGTCAGCGTAAACATTAAACCCGATCCTGCAAAAAGCAGAGTTATAATATCGGGGGATCTGAAATTTGACATTGTTTACAAAGCAGAAGAATACGGATATCTGACCGTAACACGCCCGTACAAATATGAAAGGGAATTTGAATGCACAGGTGAGGATGTGTATTACGAGCATTGTGTAAATGCACAGCCGATATCGTGCACGATCGAAAAGGGACGGTTATTACTCAATGCAGAGCTGTATTTTAATGTTATGATCGCAGCGGTTTCCCAGTACGAATATATACAGGAAGCCGAGTTTGTCGGATGCAATTCGGAAAACAACAGCCCTGTAATTATATATTATCCTAACAAAGACGATACACTCTGGCAGATAGCAAAAAAATACAAAACTACATGTAAGGATATTATCAGCGCAAATTCATTAAATTCCGACTCGCTTGACGGCATAAAGGTTCTTCTGCTGCCGAAGAAAAAGAAAAAATCGATATATAATGCTATAATATAAAAGCACCCATTTGGGTGCTTTTATCAGCTGTTAAGTTGCGCTTCGACGACCGTTTCAAGGTCTTCGTATTCAAGTGCTTCAAAGAATATTTTCACTATCACTCCGTCACTGTCAAGTACAACGGTGTACGGATATGTTCCTCTGCCTCCGAGCATTGAGTAATACCCTTCGGAGTCGAGATCACGGGCAAATATAATATTGCTTTCGTGATAATGGTTTTTAATGTACTCAGGAGCCGTATCTGAGACCATATTTGTATGGACGGCAATTACCGTTACATCATCGGCGTAATTATCCGCTATCTGATCAAAGTAAGGCAGCTCGTTGACACAGGGTGTACACCATGTGCCCCAGAAATTTATAACGGTGATTTTTTCGGTAGAAGCCGGATTAACGGTATCTGTAGTAATATCATCCGATGTTATAATATTAAGCTCCGCACCGTAGCACTTATCACCGACTTCGTTGCCTTGTTCTAACTGCTCTTGTCCGTTTGGAATCTGTACGTTATTGCTATCTGCATTCCAGTAATAGAATATTGCTCCGGCAAGTACAGCTACTAATATTACACAAGAAATTATACGGGTAATAAGTCTTGTTTTAGTATGTCCGTATACTGTTTCGGGCAATGATCGCTTACTGCATTTCCAAGATATTGCTTTTGTAGGACAGACATCAATACAGTCACCGCAGCTGATACATTCTGCATCACCTACATGCTTGATATCCATTTTGCAGCGGCTGATGCAACGGTTACAGTATGTACATTTACTGTTATCAACCTTTACTCCGAACACCGATATTCTATTAAATAAACCGTATAGTGCACCGAGCGGACATATAAAACGGCAGAACATCCTGAATATGAATATACTTCCGACAATAATGCTGACAAGCACAAGAAACTTCCAAGTAAAAAGAGGACCGAGCATTGAAAAATAACTTTCATTTACCTTGTTTGCCAAAAGTCCGATACCGCCCTCAAGTGTACCTGCGGGGCATATGTACTTACAGAAAGCGGGCAGAGGAGTATCACGGAAAGCATACATGATCGGGACGATGATCACAAAGAATATAAGCACGAAATATTTAATAAACGAAAGAATTCGTGTTATAGGACCTTTTTTCAGCTTTGGTGTTTTGATCTTGTATAAAAGCTCCTGTATAAGCCCGAAGGGACATAACCATCCGCAGATCAATCTTCCGAATAAAAAGCAGTAAAGCAGAATAATTCCACCTACATAAAACAGAGTGCTTCTATCCGCGCTGAACGATCCTTGAAGAGAGCCGAGAGGACATGCCGTAACTGCACCGGGACAGGAATAGCAGTTCAGACCGGGCATACACACCTTTTTTGTGTTTCCTTGATATATATTACCTGTGGCAAACCCTTTGAAGTTGGCGTTGAACAAGAGTGCCGCATAAAGCTGTATCAGTTTTCGCTTTGTCGGCTTTAGGCTTTTGATCTTGTCTGTAAACTTACTCATGCTTCTCCTTTAACCGAGACCTATGCACTCGGTACATATATTGATTGCTTTTGTTAATACATCTGCCGTACCACCCGAAAACAGTCCGTATATAATAATACCGACACATAGGACTATGGCAGATATTTTGACGTATATCAAGGGCTTGTGATCGGCACTTGTTTGTATCGGTTCTTTATTTTGCGCATCCTTGATGAGTTCGCGGAGGATATTTATCTCTCGCTGTCTGCTTCTGTCATTGATCGAGATACAGACAATAGAATATATGAAGGGAAGAGCGATACAAATGCAGAATATGACCATCGCTCTTATCATCGAAGCATTGATCTCGCTTTGATGAAAGTTTGACGGATCAAATGCGTATAAGCCAAAGCAGCTAAAACCCACAATCAGAAGAATCGTGAGGATCAAGCTGTGGGTTTTACGGATCCTGCGTTCTTTTTTGATGTTAATGTTATCTGCTTCGTTAATGCTCTTTCTGAGATGGATCGATTTGATCACGAAATCGTTATTTTTGATATTCGTTCTATGCTCATATAAGTCTTGTGCGAAAAAATTATAAATGAATGTTATTATAACGAGCCCGATAGATATAAATACGGGAACAGATATTTCTCCGAAGGCTTTTGCAACGGCTTCTCTTGTATAGGGGTTGTCTCCGGAGTTATAGATACACAGACATTGAACCATCATACATATGCCCGATACTATTATTGAAATGCTCAGGAGCACCCCGAGAATCTTACCTATCTTTATGGACATTACTATCCTCCGTTTTGTAAAAAATATATTATTATTATAATATAATAATATCAAAATGTAAATATTGTTGAAATAATATTAAAAAAATAAGTAAAGATATATCGGAAAATCTTGAAAAAAATCATCTTATGTTGTATGATAAATTGAATATGTATGTTTATATATAAATTGTAGCATATTTAAGAAAACAAGGAGACGCCGCAAACCAATGATGAAAACAAGGCTCGTAAAATCAATCAAGGGTGTGCTTGCATACCTGTTGGTGCTGTCCTTCCTCACAGGAAGTCTGACGGTGCCTGTGACCTTTGCTTCAAGTGCGGACTATACCGCCGCGTATATCAACAAACTTGATGACTTAAAGGTTGACTATTCAAAATACCTCAATAGCTCTGTTATCTTTGAGCTGCCGGAGGGAATCGGTGATAATGAAGAAATCTCGGTAATAGTTACTCTTGACAATGTTGACATTATGGAAGCATATGCCAACTCCAACAAGACGATGAGCTTTACTGAATATGCCACTGTAAGTGATGATGCTGTTGCGATCAGAGAATATATTGCTGATGCAAAAGCGGATTTTCTTGCAAAACTTGACAAGAAGGGAATCTCATACACCACAGGTGAGGATTACGATACGGTCCTCAGTGGATTTGAGCTTCTCATCAAGGCGGGTGATTTCAAGAAAACCGCTAAGTCACTTTCCAAGGGCATGGATATCATTGTTGGTGAGGTTTTTGAAGCTGAAAAGACCGAGCTTGTAGAAAACGAAGTAAATGTTTTTGAAACGGGTATCTTTGACAGCTCTGATGCAGGTTACGACGGTACCGGAATGGTAGTTGCTGTTCTTGACACGGGTCTCGACTACAACCATACAGCATTTTCTCCCGACAACTTCACATCCGAGACTCTCGGTCTTACATATGACGATGTGGCAAAGGTGGTAGATGAAACCAAGGCAAGCGAGTTGCTTGACGGTCTCAGCGCATCCGATGTCTACATCAATGAAAAGGTTCCTTACGGCTTTGACTATGCCGATAACGATCCCGACTGTTATTCAACCCATAATAACCACGGTACACACGTTTCGGGTATTATCGTAGGTAACGACGATACCATCCGCGGTGTTGCTCCTAACGCTCAGCTCGTATCTATGAAGATATTCTCTGATGTTGAGGATTCCTCCAGAACAGCTTGGATACTTGCAGCACTTGAGGACTGTGTTGTTCTCGGTGTAGATGTAATAAATATGTCTATAGGAACTGCCTGCGGCTTCAGCCGTGAAACGGACGAGGAGTCTGTGGGCGGTATCTTTGACAAGATCCGTGATGCGGGTATCAATATGATCGTTGCCGCATCCAACAGCTACAGCTCTGCTTACGGTTCTGAGGCAAACGGTAACCTCGGACTTACCTCAAATCCCGATACAGGTACGGTAGGTTCGCCTTCTACATATGACGGTGTAATGTCTGTTGCATCTATCAGCGGTACAGAAACTCCTTATCTCAAATATAACGATACTATCATATATTTTACTGAATCCTCAAACGCAGCAGGCGAGGAGAACAACTTCTTTGAGGAACTTCTCGGCGACAAGGATTCTTTAAAGATCGATTATGTACTCATTCCCGGTGTGGGCAGATCTGCTGACTATACCGGTCTTGATGTTAAAGGCAAGATAGCTCTTGTACGCCGCGGCCAGAACACCTTTGAAGAAAAGGCGATGATCGCACAGGAGCAGGGGGCAGCCGGTATTATCATATACAACAATGTATCCGGTGATATAAAAATGAATGTCGGTGAGGCAGAGCTGGCTGTATGTTCAATTTCACAGAACGACGGCGAGCTTCTTGCAAAGAAGGATAAGGGAACGCTCAAGCTCAGTAAGAGTCAGACCTCAGGTCCCTTCATTTCCGATTTCTCGTCCTGGGGACCCAGCCCTAATCTCGAGCTCAAGCCCGAGATCACCGCTCACGGCGGCAGCATTCTTTCGGCTATTACCGGCGGCAGCTATGACAGAATCTCCGGTACTTCTATGGCTTGTCCCAACCTTGCAGGTGTGGTAGTTCTCCTCAGACAGTATGTTGTTGAGAACTTCCCAGACATAGCTGATGACGAGCAGAAGATCAACATCATGGTTAATTCACTTATGATGTCTACAGCCGATATCGCTCTCGGTAAAAACGGACTTCCTTATTCTGTAAGAAAGCAGGGCGCAGGTCTTGCAAACCTTACGAGCTCAATTACAACTCCCGCTACCATTACTACCAAGGATTCTGAGGGTAACGTGATGGATAAGGCTAAGATACAGCTTGGTGATGATCCCGACAGAAAGGGTAAGTATGAGCTTACATTTACAGTGCATAACTTTGGTGACAAGAAGGTTACGTACGATCTTGACGCTATTGTTATGACCGAGGGAGTAAGCGAGACGAAGACAAACGCAGGTGAGACCACCATAACAGAGGAATCATATATCCTTGATGGTGCAACCTTTGAGGTCACAAAGGTCGAAGGCGGCAAAAAGGCCGGCAATAAGATCAAGGTTGGTGCAGGCAAAGAAGCTACTGTCACCGCAAAGCTTAAGCTTTCAAAGGAAGATAAGAAATATCTCAACGATTCCTTTGAGAACGGCATGTATGTCGAAGGCTTCGTAACCCTTGAGGCAAAGTCAGGTACTAAGATCGATCTCAATGTACCTTATCTTGCGTTTTTCGGAGATTGGAACGAAGCGCCTCTCTTTGACCTTACATATTATGAAACCAACGCTGACGAGCTTGATGACGGTATCGACATTGAGGACAAGGTTATGGCAGATGCTTATGCATCCAGACCTGTCGGCGGTGTAAGCGATGACTATGTAAGCTATCTCGGTTCTTATTACTTCCTTCAGGATCCCGATGATATGGTTATTGCAGCACAGCCCGAGCACGTAGCTCTTTCAAATCAGATCGGTACTATCCATTCACTCCGCTATGTATGGGCAGGTATGCTCAGAAATGCTGCGAAGATAGACATCTCTATTACAGATAACGTGACCGGTGAGGTTATATTTGAAAAGGAAGAAAACGATATCCGTAAGTCCTACAGCGACGGCGGTGCCATGATCTATCCTGCAAACGTAGAGATCGAATTCGATACGATGGACTACAATCTTGAGAACAACAGCGAGTACACAGTCAGACTTGAAGGATCTCTTGATTTCGGCGAAGGCGGTCTTGAGAAAAATAAGTCAAACATATTTGAATTTCCTCTTGTAGCTGATTTTGAGGCTCCTACAATATCAAAGGTAGAATATAACTACAAATACGACAAGACATTAGAGAAAAACCGACTCTATGCTGATGTATATATCTACGACAATCACTATACAATGTGTTCTCAGCTCGGTTATGTTACCGAGGGTAAGGATGAAAACGATAATGTTATCCCTGAGATGAAGGCGTTTGAGCAGTATATGACCCCCGTCTACTCTGAAAAGAACAGCACGACCAAGGTTACATACGAGCTTACCGATTATCTCTACGATATCAAGAATTTTGCAACAAAGAAGAACACCTTCGTTATAACTGCGTACGACTATGCGCTTAACTATGCAACCTTTGAGATAGGGCTTCCCGATAACTTCACCCAGTTTGTTTTTGACGGACTTGAGGAGGGACTCACACTCAGCCCCAACGAAGTCTATACTCTTACACCTTCCGTTGGTCCTGATGACCAGTGGGCAGAGCTTCTTGATTTCACATCCTCCAAGCCCAGCGTTGTACGTGTTGTAAACAATAAGCTTGTTGCTGTTCATAGCGGCAGTGCTACCATCAAAGCCCAGGCTCCCAAAACCAATGAGAGCATTACCTTTAAGGTAAACGTTCTTAAGGAAGGTGATGAGGGGTACAGAAGATTCGATAAGCCTGTAGCTGACGTCTTCACTCTTGACGGCTTCAGCACCACTAAAGCATACTTTATATTAGAAAATGAAGATAAAGAAATAGGTGATACGGGAAGTACGAATTTCTTCGAAGGAAATTACAATCTTTCTATGTATCCTTCCGAAACGGTTATGCTTCAATATTCTCTTGATTCTTATTTCCCAAAGGATACCGTGGTGAAATTTGAATCGAGTAACGAAAGCATCGTGAAGGTTGACGATTACGGTAACGTAACGGCGGTCGAAGAAGGCTTTGCATCCGTAACCGTAAAGGTGCTTATGGATGATGAAAGCACTTATTATTCCGAGACTGTTTCCGTCGAGGTGAAGGATCCTTATGTTACTATGGGTCCCAGCCTTACACATTACTACGGTAACGGCGGTCTTGTAGATGTACCCAAACGCCTTTCTCTTACAGAGATCGGTTCCTTTGCATTCTCCAACTTTGAATATATAATGAAGACCGAGGAAGAGCTTGCCATAGACGACAGGGAGACCTCCAAGCAGTGGTTTATCGGTGACAGTACTATTACCAAGGTAGTTCTTCCCGAAGGTATTGAAAAGATAAACTCCTACGCATTTGCTAATCTTACTGCTCTTGAGGAGGTTGTATTCCCCTCAACACTTGAGCATATTGATTACGGTGCATTCTATAACTGTACCTCTCTTAAGAAGATCACCTTTAGCGGTGATAATAACCTTAAGGTAATCAACCAGAACTCATTTGAAAACTGTGCTATTGAGGGTACGCTTGAGCTTCCTTCTGTGTGCGTGATATCCGACTATGCATTTGCAGGCAACCAGAAGCTTAAGGGTATAGTTCTTGCTGATACGCTTATTTCTGTAGGTCAGTACGCGTTTGCAGGCTGTAAGAAGCTCTCCGACGTTACGATCGAGTCTCCTAAGGTAAAATACGGCGCATATGCATTTACAGGCTGTGAAGCTCTCAAGGAGTTCTATGTCAACGCATCGGTTCTTCCCGAGGGTATGTTCCATCAGTGTAAGGAAATGACCAAGGTAACAGTAGGTCCCGATGTTGAGGATATCGGTGTATTCGCGTTCAGAGAAACCAAGATCAAGGATTTCGAGATCGATAAGAAGAACAAGGCGTTTAAGGTACAGACGGCAGATCATATAATTTCCGACAACGGTAAAACGCTTTTCGCTGTTTCTCCTGAAATGAAGGGTGAGTTTACCGCAGCTTCAATTAAATCGGATAATATAGAGGAGATCGCCAAGGGTGCTTTCTCCCACAATCAGAAGATCACCTCTGTTACATTAGATAAGGTTACTAAGGTTGGAGATTATGGACTTGCATCCAATAAGAATTTTGAAAGCGTTAAGCTCGGTGAGCTTAAGAGTATCGGTGCATATGCATTCTTTGAAGCCTCCGTTTCAGAGATGCCTGCATTTACCGACAAGACAGAGATCGGTAAGTACGCATTCTCATTTAGTAAGATCACTTCTGTTACCATTCCCGACAAGATGGAGATAGCTGAGGGTACGTTCAGCGAATGCTCGGCACTTACTACTGTTGTGATCGGCGATGATGTAACTATAGGCGATCACGCATTCAGCACCAACAAGGATACCGCATTCAAGGTTATCCAGGGCGGCGGCGATGATGATAAGTATTTCTACTACGAATTTTCTTCACCCCTTACATCACTTACCATCGGTAAGAACGCTGTTATAGGTGAGAGTGCTTTCAACAACGCAGCAAGCCTTGAGACTGTTACTCTCGGAGAGGGTGCTGAGCTCGGCAAAATGGCATTCTACAATACCTCAAGCCTTAAGAATATCGACCTTTCGAAGGTCAAGTCCTTCGGTGACTATGCAATATCCGGTGACGTTTATTATGCTTGTCTTGATGATAGCATGACCGTTGCAGACGTTACATCCGAGGGAACATACAGATATACTTACCACGGTCCTCAGATCACATCTGTTGACATTTCTTCTGCTGAGAGTATCGGTGAGTATTCCTTCTCTTACTGCAGACAGCTTGTTGATTTCAAGCTTAGCGACAAGATCACAGAGATTCCCAAGTATGCATTTGCAGGCTGTGACTCTCTTAAGAATATCAACCTTACAGGTGTAGAAAAGATTGACGAATATGCATTTATGGAATGCGGTCTTGAAAAGATCGATATTTCCGGTTGTGAATCTGTAGCTGACTACGCCTTCGTTTCGAACCGCAAGCTTGCAACCGTTACTCTTAACGAAAAGGGAACAGATATCGGTGAAGGTACATTCTCTTACTGTGATCCCTTAAAGACCGTTACAAATCTCAACAAGTCCGAGAATATCGGTGATTACTCCTTTGCATACGATGCGATAACCGATATTGATCTTACAGATGCCGTAAATATTGGTAAGAATTCATTTATGAAGGAAACACTTACCGATGTTAAGGTAACTCTCGGCGAAAAAGTAGAAAAGATCGGTGATAACCCCTTTGCGATGTGTAAGGTCAAGCCCTTCAGCTCTAAGGCTACCGAAAAGGTTAACGGTGAAAAGAAGGAAGTAACCGTATATGATTTCGAACTCAGCGATAATGTAAAGGTTATCGACGGCTCGCTTTATTGCAAGAATGGAGACGGTTATGAGCTTATAACCTTTGCAGGTAATGAAACCGAAGACGTTGTTGTAGATGAGGACACCGTTCGTATTTCCGCGCTTGCTTTTGCAGGAAGCGACGTAGTTCGTGTAAAGCTTCCCTTTATGACAAGTGCAATCGGTCATAAGGCATTCTATGAATGTAATAAGCTTGAGATGGTCATCTTCGGAAGTTACAATGTTCCTAACTTTGAGGAAGAGTTCGATCCCAAGTATTACGAAAGTTTTGAGCATATCCCCGGATCGGGCGATTACGGTACATATACCGACTATGACGGCAATGAAGTAGCTATCAAGGGTACGGGAATGCTTCCTTATTATATGTGGAATGCAACCGACGGTCAGTACTTCAGTGTATTCTACGGCGCAAACTTTATCGACTATGTAGGCTATGTTGAAAACAAGCCTATGATGGTCAAGCCCGTAAACGGTGTCGGTTATGACTCCTTCATCTGTGATCAGTACTTTGATCTTCGTATTGACGGTCCCGCAGCACCCGATAAGACATCCGTTGAGGCTATCAAGCTTATCAAGGCGATCCCGGAGAGAGTAAGCGCTGATGACAAGGCTCTTGTAAAACAAGCACGTGCGGCGTTTGATAAGATCGCAACAACAGAGCAGCAGGCACTTGTAAACAACTATTCCGAGCTTGTTTCGGCAGAGCAGAGAATAAAGTCTCTTGATTCCGAAAAGGCAGAGGAAAAGGATGACGAATCTGAGACTAAGAAGAAATCCAAGGGCAGTACGGCGATTTATGTTATCTCGATCGTTGTTGCCGTGCTTGTAGTTGCAGGCTTAGCAGGCGCATTTCTGCTCAACAAGAAAAATAAAATAACGAATAAGGAGGCGGATACATCGAATGAAAACAATAAAGAATAAGACATTTAGATTTTGTATACTCGCTGTAGTTGCTATCCTTACCTGTCTTGTTATAAGCGGTTGTGCTGACAACCGAACCCCTTATGAGATAAACAATTCTGACGGATACACCGTTAGCGTAAAATTTGATGCTAACGGAGGTATCTTCACAACCAATACATCGGTGATAGTTGACTCCTTCAATCCCGCAGACGTATCTGAGATCGCACTTCTTTCTCCGGATGACTCAAAGCGCGGAAATGATGCTTTTTCTGCTATCAATAACGGTTATTTCCTTGCGGGATGGTATACGGAACGTACTGAACGATCTGACGGAGGCTATACATATGCAGGAAAATGGGATTTTGAATCCGACAGAATAGAGGTAGAC
>JAFQHD010000119.1 GCA_017398145.1 Clostridia bacterium | reverse complement strand
GTGAGTATACAAGCTCCTCGGAGATAAAAAAAGCACCTGATTCCAAGGTTTTGAAATCAGATGCTATTGAAAACGGAGCTGTCACGGTGACACTTGCCGAGGGGGTATATACCTTCTGTGTACAATATGATGATGACAGCTACAACTATTACATAATAACCGTGGAATCAAACGAGCCTACCGCAACGGGCGTTCATATCTCCTGTGCCTTCAACAGCGATATGGTGCTTCAGCGTGACGAGCCTCTTTCGGTATGGGGAACGGCTGACCCGTCAAGCGGCAAAGTAAGGGTTGATTTCAACGGTGAATATGCTATCGCCAAGGTTGACAGTCTCGGAAACTGGAAGGCTACCTTTGATAAGACGTTTTCTTATACTGCCGAGGGACAGACCCTTACCGTATCCGGCAGGAATGAGAGTATTTCGCTTTATAATGTTCTTATAGGTGACGTATATTGCGTTATGGGACAGTCTGACGTTTACTACTCTATGGGCGAGCTTATACTTGATCTTTCTCTTATGGGTAGACAAAGTGAGCTTTCTGTAGATTACAGCGACAGCAGAAATATGCGCTTCTACCGTATTTCTTCAAAGGATTATTCTTCGCTTACAGGCAGTGTGGCACAGGGCTCGGACACCGTATTTACCGACGTTTACAACGGTGCGTACTGGATGAAGCCCTCGGATATCGCTGCACAGATAAGCAGCTACGCCTCCTTTACTCCCTTCAGCCCCGCATATGACAGGGATGCCGTAAGCAGTAAGGTGTTCTCTGCTCTCGGTTATATGTTCGCTTATAATATGACCGAAAAGACCGACGTTCCTATCGGTATCATCGAGATAGATGCCGAGGATCAGCCCCTTATCACCTTTGCTCCAAAGGAGCTTGCAGACAAGTGGGGACACGACACCCTCGGCTCGGACGGCCTATATCATTATAAGCTTGCGGCTATCGAAAAGCCTGAGGTAAAGACCAGATTTGCATACAATCAGCAGATAGCTCCTTTAAGCGGATTTTCGGTTGCGGGTATAGTCTGGGCACAGGATGAATCGGATCAGTACAACACCCGCGAGGTGTTCGGCTCACATCACTCAAACGGTTTTGCCAATCAGTTTGCAGAGCTTATGGAATACTACAGGCAGAGCTTCGGAAACTCTGATTTCCCGGTTTATCTCTTTGAGATGCCTGCCTGTTACTCTAATAACGGTATAAACTCATACGCCGATATCGGTGCTTTGAGAACAGAGCTTGGTTGTGTTTCACAGTTACTTGATAACTGCCATATACTTTCTTCCTCCGATCTCTGGTTTGACGGCGGCTGGCAGAACAGCCTCGATGCTCCCGTAAAGCATCTCTACGCTTACCGTCTTTGCGATGCCGTATTGGCAAAGAGCTTTGGACAAGGAGATCTGAACGAGGTCTGCGGACCTACGGTAAACAGAGTTGAATATATAAGCAATTCCAAGGCATACATATATTTCGATAATACAGGAAAGGGTCTTACCACCTCTGATGACAGCGGCAGCGTTATCGGACTTGAGATCCTTATAGATAACAACGGCGTAAGTGAATGGATAAAGCACGAAGGAAAAATAATCACTGCCACCAATACGCTGACAGTAGATGCAGGCAGCTTCCCTCTCTACGGTATACGCTACGGCAGAGGAACAGAGCATAATCATCCCTTTAACCGAAATCTCTGTAATTCCCATAAGATGCCTGCGATAGCATTCGTTGATTACAACGTCAAGGAATCCTTTGAATTATCCATTGACAACACAGGTTGGGATATCTATACTCCCGACAGGCTGACAGGCTACGATTACCGATACGGACCCAGCATCATAGACTACGGAGACGGCAGAATGGACGCCTGGTTCTCCTGTACCGGAAGTAACGAGTCGGACGAGCTTGACTACTTCACCTATAAGCATTCCGACGATAACGGCAGGACCTGGTCAAAGGAGAAAATAGTTCTCTCCCCCACCGGACTTTCCGAGGACCGTCTTTCGGTCTGTGACCCCGGAGCGATATATTTTGACGGTTATTATTATTTGGGTTATACATCTACCCTTGACAAGGCGGGATACTCAAACCACGCTTACGTTGCAAGAAGCAAGGATCCCGACGGCCCTTACGAAAAATGGGACGGCAGCACATGGGGAGGATCACCTTCTCCCTTTGTAACCTATGACGGGCACGGTGATCAGTGGGGCTTGGGTGAGGTAAGCTTCGTCAAGGTAGATGATAACTTATATATCTACTATTCACTTAAGTGCGAATCAGGACAGTATACCCTTATGGCAACGGCAGATGCAACCGCAGAAAACTGGCCTGCCACCGTAGAATACCAAGGCGTTGCACTGAAATGGGGCAACGCACAGGCAGCGGCAGACGTTAAGTATGACAGAGCAACAGGTAAGTTTATTGCGGCGGCTATAGTAAACAGCAACACCGATAACTGCTATATGGCACTGTTCACCTCCGAGGACGGACTTAATTTCAGAGAGTCGGGCAGAGCCTCCACCAATCTCAAGGCTTACGCTATGAATAACGGTATCTCGGGCGGTCCCGACGGAACCTTCGACAGCAATACCGACAAGCTGTATATCGCCTATGCATACGGCAATAACTGGGGATGTTGGGCTACGCGTATGGCTCCGATCACTCTGAACCTCACAAAATATCCCGATCTTAATAAGGACAGAGGCATCCCCGACACCGTAATGTATACTCCCCTCATAACAGAGCGTTACACTATGGGAGTTACCACCGATCCTCACTATTACATAGCAGTAACAGGCGAGGAATTTACCGTCAACGGCTTCAAATTTGACGATAAGATGGGCAGGTACCTTATAACCGACACCGAAAATCTTGTATTTTCGGACTATGATGCCGATATCGTGACGTTTGACGGCACGCGGGCAACTGCGCTGAAGGCAGGAAGAACTCTTGTAACGATGACTTATATGGATGAATTCTACGTTACGTTTACGGTAGACGTAAGACCCGTAGGCTCTGATACATCCTCGTCGGGAATATACTCCTTCAGACCTTGGAACCCCACTGTCAATATTTCCGTCGGTAATATGCTTCAAAGCTATATGATAAAGGGTATCGTCGAAACCTACGGCGGTCTTATAGGCGAAGCCTTCAACGATCCCCTTGATAAGGCGATATTTACTCCTTCTGCATATCCGGTAACCTACAGCGGATATGATACAAGTATAATCCGTGTGGACCATATGGGTGTGATCACTCCCGTAGGATTTGGCAGCACACGGGTGACGGTAACTGTTTGCGGTGTCAAATCATTTACCGTTACGGTAAATATCCGTTAAAAAGGGACGAGCCGCCCCACCCAAACTACGCTCGTTAGTTTGGTTTTTCAAATCACACGAAATGAACAAATTCATATATTAAAAAAAGCGGTGTAAACCGCTTTTTTTAATCCAATGATTTAAGATACACCGATAACAGCGTAAGCGCAGTCTGTCTGTCCTTAGGCGAACAGGCGTTAAGACGCGTCATAAGCTCTAACTGTTGTTCAGCCGGAGCCTCACTTTCCTCGGTAAGTACCTCGTCCGGAGTTATATGAAGCACCTCGCATATATGAAGTAAGGTCTCGGTACGCATATTAGCGCTCCCCCTTTCGATATCGGCATAGGTGCGGTCGCTCAGCCCTGCAGCTTCGGCAACCTCCGCCTGTGTCATTCCCATACGCTTTCGGTATCCTAAAAGCTTCTTCCCTATTTCCCTTGAATCAAAAATCAGCATTTATAATCCTCCAAAAATACTACTATAGGAATTATACTTCCTATTTCCCTTGACATACAGGAGTAAAACCTGTACAATTATAGGTAGTAGAATTCCTATTTATAAGAATTATACTTCGCAAATTGAAAATTCTGCATCATTTCAAGTATTTCTTGTTATTTTCCTGTAATTTTCCTGTTATTCGCCTTAAAAATTCAAGTTGTTAAAATATTAACAGTTTGTTATTATATATTGCACAAACATCTTGCAAAATATAGTAAAATATAGTAAAATATAGACAAGGAGGGATGATAATGAAAACCTTAAAAAAATTTACAGCTTTATTGCTTATATTCAGCATGACCGCATCGATCGATATTTTTGAGGTTATGGCGGTGCCCGCCCCTGCCTTTTATGATGCCGGACCGGGTAACTGGTTCTACGAATCGGTGGAATACTGTTATTATAAGAGTTATATCCACGGAATGCCGGACGGAAAATTTTATCCCAACGATGAATTGACAAGAGAACAGTTCGTTATGATACTTTTTAATATATCTGATGGGAGCTTGCCCTATACCGGAAAAGACAGCGGTATGAAAGACGTCCCCGACGGAAGGTGGTACAGCAGAGTCATAAGCTGGGCTGTGGAAAACGGACTGGTTGCGGGTATTTCCGAGGGGGTATTCGGTATCGGTCAGCCGATTCAGCGTGCCGCCCTTGCAAGACTCCTTTATCTCTATGCCGATAAGCTCGGTATTGACGTTTCGAAAAAGGCTGATCTGTCGGATTATACCGATGCCGAAAACGTGCAGGATTGGATGGCCGACGGCCTCGGCTGGGCCGTAGAAACGAGTATAATTAAAAGTACGGACTCCGATGAAAAAATCCTTGACCCTTTCGGTCATGCTACCCGTGCCCAATGTGCAAGAATGCTTATGGCGTTTGACGAAGCAAGAGACGTAGACATTCCGATAAGCTATTACAACAATATTTACTTCCATTATCACTATTCTTCCAATAATATCGGTAATTTTGACACCGTATATATATACAAAGAAGGTCAGACCCTTGAGAAAGCTGTCGGGGGTTACCCGATAGCCGATGGTTGCCGCTATTTTCCCTTATTAAATGCCCGCTTTGTGGGTTGGTATGACCGTGTCAGTGACAGAATATTGACCGAAGATGACTTTAAAACGGCATATGAAATCCCCTGGGACCTTAACCTATATGCAGTATGGGAAAACACAGAAACCGGTGAGATACGTATTGATGAATCTGTTTATCTCTACGCTTGATCTATCAGGAATAACAAAACATACGGGAGGTTATTTATTATGAAAAAACTCGTTTCCATTATCCTGACACTTGTTATGTTGATTCCCCTTTGCACCTTCCCTGTATCCTCTGCCAACTATGACTATTGGACCTTCTACGGGGGACATTTTGTCTCAAGCACCGGTGAGATATATGCACCCAAGCCCAATGCCTATGAGATATTAGATGAAGGATTCATATACTGGCCGTATAACGAAGATGGTAGTATATACGTAGATCATCCCAACCCCGATAATCCCTATTATAAAGACTATCATTCTTACACCTATTCCACCTCGGCACTCACAAGCAACTGTACCCTGCCCCTTGAAGATCTGACGGTGCTCATATCGCCCGAGGAATTCAATTTTGATATGGATGAAAACGGAAGGTCGAATATGATCTCGGTTCTCTGGACCGAGAAGCATATCAGCGGTCTTGCAAGCAGTATAAATGTTGACGATTACTGTACCGGATTATACCACGCTGACAGGGTAACGGGCGGTCTCAGAAATATAGTAAGACCCGGTAATAAGGGACTGTGTGTCACCCTCTCCAACACCGATCCCGATAATATCGGTACGATGATAGCATCCGACGTTGTCATAACATATTACGACGGCAGCTACACCGATGAAAACGGAAATAACGGCTACTCCTGGCGCTTTACAGGCTCGTCTGTTATGCCGTTGTCCCTTGACGGCGTGCGGGACCCTTATGAAAACGTAGACCTGACCTACGGTCTTACCGTAACGATTAAAGACGACAAGACTCTGGGATATGTAGTAAATATCAACGGCAGGGATTATTACGGTGATTATGCATCATACATCCCCGATAACAAGCAGGATATCGATCTCACGGGTCTTTGTAATATAAATACAGGCTTCGTTACGGTAGGTGCAGTATCTACCGAAGATCCGTGTATGCCCGACCGTAAATGCAGCTATACTCTCAACAACGTTAACGGTTCAAACCCTTTTACACTTTGGGATGCTGTCCCCGACAATCATATTCACAGCTATAAAGCCAAGAGAACTCAGTACGGCTGTGCTGTGGATACTATAGATACATACACCTGTGACTGCGGTGACAGCTACGTTGAAGTTCTGGCTCCCTACGGACACAGCTATAAACAAAGCACGGTTTTCCCCACCTGTACCGAGGACGGTTATACCCAAAATGTCTGCAGCAGATGCGGTGACACGGAGATAATCAGCAACACACCCGCCAAGGGTCATAATTATAAAACAGTAGCGGGTACGGGTGTGCAGGTCTGCAGCAGGTGCGGGGATACGACAAATCCCGAGTTTCCGCCTCCTCACGAGCATAGTTATACCGAAAGCCGTACCGAGCCCGCCTGTGAGGTCGACGGCAGTATCACCTATACCTGCGACTGCGGATACTCCTACAGCACGGTGATCCCCGCAACCGGACATAACTATACACGATATTCAGTTGAGCCTACCTGTACCAAAGGCGGTTACACCGAAGAGGTATGCGATAACTGCAATGACACCAAGATTTTAGGAGTCACACCTGCCCTTGGTCACGATTACACCGAAAGCCGTGTAGAGCCGACCTGTGAGGTAGACGGCAGTGTCACCTACACCTGCAACTGCGGATATTCATACAGCACGGTGATCCCCGCAACCGGGCATACCGAGGGCAGACAGGTGGAAACAACACCCGGATATGCTGACGTATACTGTCTTGTATGCGATGAGTATATGTATACAAAGTCGGTCTTTATACCTCACCCTCATTTTGACGACGTGAAGAAAGGCCACTGGTTCTACGAT
>JAFQHD010000118.1 GCA_017398145.1 Clostridia bacterium | reverse complement strand
CGAAGCCGTGGTCACCGCGAAGAGCGGGAAGCTGAGGAAAATCAGCACCGTTCATGGCATATATCTCAAACTCGCTCTTACCGCTGATTATCTTTGCTATATTATTGGTATCTATCTCAAGGGTGATGAAGCCTGAGGGCATAGCTCTCACTATCTGACAGAGCTTTTGGGCGTTTATAATATAGTTACCTGCTCTTACGACATCGCAGGAGATCTCCGTACGGTAACCCTTTTCAAGGTCGTATGCAGTCACTACGCATACTCCCTCCTCGGTGCAGTTAAGATTGATACCCTCGATTGCGGGAATGGTATTCTTTCCGGATACAGATCCCAATGCGGGAAGAATTGCATCTAACAGTACGCTTTTTTCAAAAATCGCTTTCATTTTTTTTCGTCCTTTAAATTAAAATAAAAATATAAATAAGATAAATTAGTAACAGTGGTAGTAGGGGGTTGGGAAACTGTGGAAAGTACGGGTCTGCCCTTATACTGAGGGCATATTTGCCTCCACACCCGATGTTTGTATTCAGTGGAAAAATATCAGTATAGATTTTTATCCTGTCGTTTCTCCACATTTTCCGTCGGAAAACAGGTTAATAACATGTGGAAAAGGTGTGGAAAACTTTTTACAAAATCTAAATTTAATTACGAATTATGCATTATTATGCTTCCTCGCCCTTTATCTCCTTGATAAGAGAATTTATCTCTTCCTCGTAGATGGAGTTTATCTTTATCTCGTTCTTGACCGTATCCACCGATGACATCATTGTAGTTCGGTCACGCTTGAATATCTCGCCGATCTTTCCGTAGCTCATATCGGTGAGCTTATGTATGAGATAAACGCACTTGTGTCTGGAAAAGGCAATAGAGCTTGTTCTCTTCTTACTCTTGATATCGTCAGCCGATATTCCGTCTCTGCGGGAAACTATCTCGATGATGAGATCGGGAGATACGTTTGCCTTGCTCTTTGGAGATATCATATCCGCAACTGCGGTCTTTGCCATTTCAAAGGTTATAGGAGTATTGATAAGGAAGCTCTGTGCACATATCTTGTTGATAGCGCCCTCAAGCTGTCTTACGTTTGAGGTGAGGTTTTCGGCTAAGTAGTTGAGTATATCGTAGGATATCTCTGCACCCTTCTTTGCCGCCTTGTCCTTCATGATGGCTATACGAAGCTCAAGGTTGGGAGGCTGTATGTCTGCAAGGATACCGGACTCAAAACGGTTCTGCAGTCTGTCCTCTAAGGTAGCCATCTCTCTGGGAGGACGGTCGGAGGCAAGAATTATCTGTCCGCCTTCCTCGTATATGGCATTGAAGGTGTGGAAGAACTCCTCCTGTGTAGATTCCTTACCTGCGATAAACTGAACGTCGTCTATAAGGAGAGCATCCACAGTACGGAAGGTATTTCTGAACTGTGCCGTAGTCTTGTTGGTGATAGCCTCGATAAGCTTATTGGTAAAGTCGTCGCCCTTAACATAGACTATCTTTGCGTTGGGATTATGCTCTCTCATACGGTTCATTATAGCGTTGAGCAGATGGGTCTTACCTAAGCCCGAGGGACCGTGGATAAAGAGAGGGTTGTATTCGTTGTCTATGGGGTTGTTTGCTACTGCCATGGATGCGGCGTGGGCAAACTTGTTAGAGGAGCCTACGATAAAGTTTTCAAAGGTGTAGGAATGGTTCTGTACTGCCTGAGGAATGTCTATCTTTACCTCTGCTTCAGAGGTAGTTTCTGTATTATCTGTAACCGGCTTTTTGCCGCTTGTATAAGCCGACAGGTCGTGGGGACCCTCCTCGTCGTTAAGTACTATTATCTCGGGATCATAGCCCAGTGTACCGATAAGATATTTTGATATCTTGTCCTTATGCTTTTCTTCTATTCCCTTGCGGAAAAATTCGGATTTTGCTATGAATACCGCAACGTTTTCGTCAAGAAAGGCAAGCTTGAGATTGGCAAACCATACGGAAATAAAGGGTCTTGAATATTCTTCGTTCATGGCCTCGCATATAACGGCCCATACGTCGTCAAACGTTTGCATCTTTATACGTCCTTTCAAAAAAGTTTTCAACACTATGTTAATTATAGATTATTATATAATAAAATAATATATAAATAAATAATATTATTTTATTATTAATAGAAAATTTACAAACGCCGTTTTTAGAACGAAGCAAAAACACGGTACAGTTCTGTGTGTTAATTAAAACAAGTGGAGAAAGGCTGAAAAATCAGCCTTTCTTTCAATTTTCTGGTGTTATTATTAATAGTGTATATTGTTATTTGAATACTCCTTAGTTGTAATTATAAACATTATTGACAAGTGTAGTTTTTGTTGGTAAAATATTGTTGTGAAATAAGTAATTATGGGGACATTCTCCACACATAGAACACCGCATTATCCGTGATCACACACAACGGATGAAAACCGTGATATAATGAGTGTGCAGGACAGGTCGAGGGACGGTCTGTAGCCAAGAGCACGCCTATAGAACATGACCGGGATCATCTTTGAGCACACAGAACTG
>JAFQHD010000117.1 GCA_017398145.1 Clostridia bacterium | reverse complement strand
CGTAGACGTTCCCGTATTCGTAGAAAACGGTCTTCAGGTAACAGTACAGAACATTCCCGACGTTAAGATCATCAGAACAGCCTACGGTCATTATACCTCTGTAGCAGAGATCAAGGCGGCAAGCGGTGGTCGTAACTTCAACAACAAGACCGCTATCAAGAACTCAGAGGAATATATGATCCAGTACCGTGAGGAGGGTGAGGTAACCCTTATCGTTGAGTACAATAACGGTTACAAGCATTTCCACTATTACAATGTAGCAAAGAAGGTTCCTGCCTTCGTACAGGACGGCAACAAGGTTACCATCGGTGATCTTGATGACCTCTACATCGTAAGATATGCACCCGGAAAGTATACGACCTCCAATGCTATCAAGGCGGCTGCAGGCTCCAAGTACTTAAAGTCTGCTGATATCAACGTAAACGGTGAGCTCGTTATAGAGAATCTTACCTCGGGCAGATGGTCCTTTATGGTACAGTATAACGATGAATCATATAACTTCTATGTTATAGACGTAGAATAATTTATAATGCAGAATTAAGGAAGCATTTGATCTTTAAAAGGTCAAATGCTTCTTTTTAATTGACTTAATTTTCCTTGTGTGATACAATAAACCATAGGACAAACACTATGGAGGATCATAAGATGTTTAAAAGAATACTATCAGTCATTATGATAATGACTATGCTCTTTACATCCTTGCCCTTGATGGCGAATGGTGCAGGTGTCGAAACCGAGGTTACGGTGACTCCGGATACCGCTACAGCCGACAGGATAACGGGGGAGGTTGTGCCAAGCGGCAGAAAGGATATAACTGTTGCTACAAGTGAGGTACTTGTTTACACAGAGGCTATTACAAGAGCGCAGTGGTTACATAATTTAGCTGTCATATTTGATATGAGTGTTGAAACTATGGCGGCACCCGATAACTATTTTTGCGATCTTACCGAGGAACACGAATATTATACCGATATCATACTTGCCGTTTCCTGCGGTGCGGTGGATGTTGAGGCAGGTTATGAGCTCTATCCCGACGGACTGCTTACCCGTGATTTTGCGGCAAGCACGCTTAATGCCTGTCTTTGCTATACACTTGATGAGGGAACAGGGTACACCTTTACCGATTTTGCAGAATGCTCGGATCCTGTCTCTACTCAGATCGCTCTTAACAGAGGTTGGGTTGAAAGTGTAGAGGGCGCATTTTGTCCTCAGCTTACCGTAACCGAAGCTGAAGCATTGGTTATGCTTACCGATGCTCAGAGCATTCTTGCGGAAACGGTAATTGACGAAAACTACGACAGCACATACGAATTTGCCGAGGGTGTTAAAGTGATCCCCGAGGGTACTTTGGTAACTGAGGACGAGGACGGAACTCTGACTGTAACAGACTGTCCTGTTGAGATAACAGAAGGGGATAACTTTGCGGTATTTTATAACTCTATCCCGGTGGTATATACCGCACTTTCGGTAGAGGTTACAGATAACCTTACCTTGATAGAAACACAGCAGGCAGAGTCGGAGGAAGTATTCTCCGCTATTGATGCTCAGGGTGTTATCTATGATATGGAGCTTATTCCCGTTGAGGGAGTTAATATGACCGTTGAAGAAGAAAGTGACGGTCTGGCAAAAGCCAACGGTTCAACGACTATTAAAAACATTAATCTTGATACTACCTTTGAAATACTCGACGGGATTGAAATTTCCATTGAAGTTGTGATGACAGACCCCACCGTGAGCTACAGACTTAACGAGGGCTACGGATACGTAGCACTTGTAAGCGATACCGAGATAAGCTACAGTCTTATCTGCGATCTTCTGCCCGAAAAGGTAAGTGATACCATCAATCTTCTCACCGTTAATATAGGCGGTGTTGGAAGCTTTGAAATTTCTGTGGAGATCTCTCTTGAGGGTTCTATTGTAGGAAGCGTTGACGGTATCCTCACCGTAGGTCTTGAATATACAAAAAATGAAGGTATCCGTGCCGTAAAGGACTTTTATCAGCAGGGCAGCAGCTGTACTGCGGAGGTTTCGGGTTCTATCGGTATCAAGGCGCTTATAGGCGTAACCAAGCTGCCCTTTGTACAAGCATATCTATATGCTAAAATAGGCTTTAAGGCTACGGTTTCGGTATCGAAATACGAGTTTGAGGACGTAGTTGATAAATGCGTCAGCTTCAGCGGGTATCTTTACGGTGAATACGGCGGATATGCAAGTGTAAAGGTGGGAAAATGGAGTGCTGCCTTTAATCCTAACGTGAAGTTCTATCACGCAGGCAACAGCCCCGTGCGTATCTCCCACCATTATGAATTTGACGAAAAGGTTCCAAAGTGTACCCGTGGAATGAGCGGCGGCGGAAGAAGAGATTATATTACCGATGGCTCGTCTGCTTATGGAGGAAACGGCTGGAACGGCTGTAACGGAGCTTACGGTGTCGTAGACGGTTTTCAGGTTCCCTTGTATGAGTATAGAGTTGACTCTAACGGCAACTCTATTATTACTAAATTCAAAAACGACTATTATACAGTTTCTCTTCCCAAAGAGATAGACGGACACAAGGTGGTAAGTGTGGGTGCCAATTCCTTTAAGGATAAGGGAGTGGTAAATCTCAGCATTCCCAACACCGTAACTCTGATTGAGAACAGAGCGTTTCAAAACTGTATTTCGGTAAAGAAGCTTAATATACCCAACAGCGTTACCAATATATATTCAAACGCTTTTGAAAACTGTACCTCTCTTAAAGAGATAAACATCCCCGCATCTGTAAAGCAGATAGATCCCAGAGCCTTCTCTAACACCGCTTTGACCAAAATAGAGATACCGAAAACTCTTGAAAGTGGTGGAGCCAACGGTGCTGACGGTCCCTTTGCGGATTGTAAAGACCTGAAGGAGATCACCTTTGAAGAAGGAATTACAAAGATCCCCCAGAATATCTTTTCCCATTGTGACAGTATTGAGAAAATAATAATTCCCGATACCGTTACCACCATATCCAGTCATGCCTTTAACGGTTGCGAGAATCTAAAACGCATTGAATTCTCCGATTCGGTCAGCGTCATTGAGCCTTATGCCTTTAAGGATTGTATATCTCTTTACCATATTGATTTACCCGACAGCCTTACCACGATAGAAAGAGAAGCCTTTAAGGGCTGTATCGGTCTTACCGCTGTGGAATTCCCCGATGACCTGTCTTACATCGCCCAGGGGGCGTTTATCAACTGCAAAAATTTAGTGTCGGCGAAATTGCCGGCTAATATCACACAGCTTGGCGATGAAGTATTCGCTAACACCGCATTAACGGAAATCGAAATACCTAAATCTCTTGACAGGTGTCTCGGTTCGTCCCGTCGGGGTCCCTTTACAGACTGTGAATCCTTGAAGAAGGTGACCTTTGAGCAAGGATGCGAAAGTATTCCGGAAAAGCTCTTTGCAGGTTGCAGCGGTCTTGAAGAGATAACGATCCCCGATACGGTCAAGGTCATTGAAACAAGTGCCTTCCTGAACTGTTCAAATTTAAAAAAGGTAACCGTCCCGGAAACAGTAGAAGCTATAGAGCCCTATGCTTTTCAACTGTGTACCTCTCTTACCGAAATAGATCTGCCCGATTCCCTGACCGAAATAAGCATCGAGGCTTTCAGAAAATGCTCTTCGCTTCGATCTGTTGAAATCCCCGATGGAGTTACCCATATTACCAATATGGCATTTTATGAATGCTCCGCATTAAGCTCGGTAGAATTACCTGACAGCCTTGTAAGAATAGGCGAGCATGCTTTTAGCCTGACAGCTCTGAGTGAGATCAAGATACCTAAGTCACTTGACGTAACCTCCGGCTATTCGTTTTACGGTTGTGCTGACTTGAAGACCGTGACCTTTGAAAAGGGAACTGATCAGATTGCAGAGAGCCTGCTTCAGGGCTGTAACGGTATTGAGGAGATAAGTGTTCCCGATACTGTTAACAGTATTGAAAATCTTGCCTTTGCAAACTGTGCAAACCTAAAAAAAGTATTTATACCCGATTCCGTAACCGATATATATCCCAATGCCTTTAACAATTCCCCTAACGTGATCATAGAGGGACACGGCGGCAGCTATGCACAGACCTTTGCACAGAATAACGGCATCTCATTTGTTGACGTTACACCCTTCCGTATCACCTCGGTTGATAACTATACTGTTACTATTGATGCTATTGAGGATATCAAGGAGATCAGATTTGCTATCGGCAGATACACCACAGGTGCCGAGGTTAAGGCAGCAGAGAAGAACGTAACTCTCGATGCGGCAACAGTTAAGAAGTACACAGTAGATGGTACATTCTCTTATGAGGTACCGTGGGTTGGTACTTACACATTCTGGGTAAGACTTAACGACGGTTCTCAGTACTTCCTCTACACAGATGTTAACGACATCACACCTTATGCAGAGTCCTACGGCGTT